>DATGXU010000423.1:0-2795 GCA_035298685.1 Magnetospirillum sp.
TGGATGCGCGGGTCAAGCCCGCGCATGACAAGAATGAGGAAGGGAGCTTCGGAAAGGCATTTTTCCGCACCCTGTTAGAGAACTGCCTATTCGCTCTGGGCACCGCTGCCGGTCAGGTCGTGCCACGCCCCCCTGGCGGCGGCGCCAACGCCCTTGGCGGCATCGCGGGTGCCGTGACCGATGGCCTTGGCCGCGTCGCGGGTGCCGTGGCCGATGGCGCGGGTGGTGTCACGCGCGGCATGCCCCACCGCCGTGGCCCCCTGCTTCACCGCCTGCTTGGCTTCGCCCACCGTCGAGGACGGGGTGGAGACCGACGACGATGGCGACGATGTCCCCTCGTCCGCCGCCAAGGCGGCACCCGCCCCCATCCACACCAGCCCGGCCACCGCCAGCATCAGATGTTTCGCACCCATGGCGTCTCCCTGGTGGCATTAGCCCCTGCGCATTCACCTGCGCTGATTGTGCCAACAGCCGGGCCACGGGGCAACGGAGCCGGAAGCATGGCGCCACATTTTCCCAGAAGCCCCCTCATCCAAAAGATTTTTAATCTCCATTTCCAGTCCGTTACTAATACCTTCGCGCACGCATGGAAATAACATTCCGCCGGCTTAATTTCTCCTTAGGCAGTGCGGCGTTAAACCACTTCAGGCGCATCTTGACGGCTCCACCCTCCCCCAACAGTGATACTACCTCGGACGGCGTTATTGCTTTATGGCAAGAAGCCGGCACCACCATGGTGGTAATCCTTTGTTAAGTGGCCGGGCACAGCCTGCCGTTCCATCAACGCACCCCACAGCGAGAAGGAACGGTCGCTCCCATGGCCTTCGATAAAGACCAGACCCCGACCAGCCCGATCCGGCAGGCCATCGCCACTTGCAAGGGCGCCGTCGGCGCCACGGCCCTGTTCAGCTTTTGCGGCAACGTGCTGCTGTTCGTCTCTCCGCTCTACATGCTGCAGGTCTATGACCGCGTGCTGTCGTCACGCAGCGGCTCGACCCTGCTGATGCTGACCCTGGTGGCCGGCTTCCTGCTGGCGATCCTGGGCGGCCTGGAAGCCATCCGCTCCCGCGTTCTGGTGCGGGCCGGCGCCCGGCTGGATCAGATGTTGTCGGGCCGCACCTTCGCCGCCCTGTTCAATCAGGCGGTCAAGCAGCCCGGCACCGTCAACGGCCAGGTGCTGCGCGACCTGGACAGCGTGCGCGACTTCGCCACCGGGCCGGCGCTGCTGGTGTTCTGCGACGCGCCGTGGGCGCCGCTGTTCATCGCCGTGGCCTTCGTGCTGCACCCGCTGCTGGGCGCGGTGACGCTGGTGGGCGGCATCGTCATCTTCACCCTGGCGATCATCAACGAGATGAGCACCCGCAAGGCGCTGAAGGAATCGGGCAACGTCTCGTTCCAGGCCACCGCGTTCGCCGACGCGTCGCTGCGCAACGCCGAAGTGCTGCACGCCATGGGCATGGTTCCGGCCATGGCCGCCCGCTGGCAGATGCGCCACCAGGCCGCCCTGGCGCTGCAATCCCAGGCCGCCGACCGTGCCGGCATGCTGTTGGCCCTGTCCAAGTTCTTCCGCATGTTCCTGCAATCGGCCATCCTGGGCGTCGGTGCCTGGCTGGCGCTGGACGACGCCATCACCGGCGGTTCCATCGTCGCCGCCTCGATCATCATGGGCCGCGCCCTGGCGCCGATCGAGATGGCGGTCGGTCACTGGAAGGCCTTCGTCGGTGCCCGTGGTGCCTATGCCCGCCTGAACGAGATGCTGGAATCCGGCGCCAAGATCCCGACCCGCATGGAACTGCCCCGTCCCAAGGGCGACATCACCCTCGAGCGCGTGTTCGTGGTGCCGCCGGGCAGCCGTACCGCCGTGGTCAAGGGTGTCTCGTTCGGCCTGGAAGCCGGTGAGGTGCTGGGCATCGTCGGTCCCTCGGCCGCCGGCAAGTCGACCCTGGCCCGCGCCATGGTGGGTGTGTGGCCGGTGGGTGCCGGTGTGGTTCGCCTGGACGGCGCCGATCTGGCCACCCTGCCCCGCGATCAGGTCGGCCCGGCCTTGGGCTACCTGCCCCAGGACGTGGAACTGTTCGACGGCACCGTGGCCGAGAACATCGCCCGCTTCGGCACCCTGGACGCCGCCAAGGTGGTGGATGCCGCCATGAAGGCCGGCGTGCACGAGATCATCCTGGCGCTGCCCGACGGCTACGACACCCGCATCGGCGAAGGCGGCCGCGCCCTCTCGGGTGGTCAGCGCCAGCGTGTCGCCCTGGCCCGCGCCCTCTATGACGAACCCTCGTTCGTGGTGCTGGACGAGCCCAATTCGAACCTCGACACCGCCGGCGAGCAGGCTCTGGTGGAAGCGGTGGCGGGCTGCCGGGCCCGGGGCGCCACCACCGTGGTGGTCACCCACCGCCTGTCCATCCTGGGCACCGTCGACAAGATTCTGGTCCTCAACAACGGCGAGATCGAGCTGTTCGGCAGCCGCGACGAAGTCCTGTCCCGCCTGGCCCGCCCCCATGTGGTCGGCGGCCAGCCCCAGCAGGCCAAGCCCGTCGCCGCCAACGCCGCCGCCAACGCCTAAACGACAGGAGCCGACATGACCGCCATCAACCGCACCCTGCCCGCCTTTCCGCCCACCGGCCCGGTCATCGACCTGACGCCGCAGACCGATTTCGCCAAGCCCATGCGTGTTGGCCTTGCGGTGATCGCCGTGGCGCTGGGCGGCTTCGGCACCTGGGCCGCCCTGGCCCCGCTGGACAGCGCAGTGGTCACCCCCGGCATCGTTTCGGTGGAATCCAAGCGCAAGG
>DATGXU010000424.1:0-2880 GCA_035298685.1 Magnetospirillum sp.
GTGAAACTCTGGATGCCACGGATGGCGTTCGCTGCGGCCTCGCGCACCGCCGGGCCGATGACCTTTTCCGCCGCCGCGTCTGCCAGGCCGGGCGCCCACTTGCGCGCCGCAGCCCACTTGGCGAAGGCCGGGTCCGCCGCAGGAATGCCCGGGATGCGGACATCGCCCAGCGTCTCGCCCAGCCGCGACAGGCCGTTGATGACGGCGCGGTTCACGGGTGACAGGCCCATGACGCCCGCCGCCGGGGCCTGCGGCGGGGCCGCTTCCGGCGTGGCGTCGTTGGACCAGTAGTTGGTGAGCGTGCCGTCCGCGTTGACGCGGCTCTTGAGCGTGCGGCCAGCCTCGGGCGGCGCGGCAGGCGGGAAGCCGCCGAGCGGTCCTTCGGGGCGAACGCCATTGACCGGGGCCGCCGGGAAGCCCCCGGGCGGACCTTCGGGCCTGACGCCGTTGACAGGGGCCGCCGGGAAGCCGCCCGGAGGGCCAGAGGGGCGCACCATGTTGGGCGGGGCGGCGGGGAAGCCACCCAGCGGGCCTTCCGGCCTCACCCCGTTCACGGGCGCAGCCGGGAAGCCGCCCAAGGGACCGGCGGGACGCACGCCATTGACCGGCTGCGCAGCCGGGAATCCGCCGAGGGGACCGGCAGGGCGCACGCCGTTCGTCGGCGGCGGGGCTGCGGCCGGGAAACCGCCGAGCGGGCCAGCGGGACGCACGCCGTTGACGGGTGCGGCGGGGAATCCGCCCAGAGGGCCAGAAGGACGGACGCCGTTCACGGGGGCGGCGGGGAAGCCGCCGAGAGGACCCGCCGGGCGCACCGCGTTGACGGGGGCCTGGTTCACATAGCTGTCGCGCTCCGCGATCTGCCGGTTCGGCAGGTTGGCGAAGCCGCGCACCGGACCCTGCATCGGGGGCCTTGCGGTCGGGATCGGCGGCGCTGCCATCTGCGCCGGGAGGGCCGGGTTGAAGGACAGGCCGGGCGCGGTGTAGCTGCCCACCGGGCGTGCCGTGGGCTTGGGCGCAACGCCGACGCCGGGCGGGCGGGCGGTGGGCTTCGGGGCGAAGGCGTTGGCAACCTGCTCGCCCAGCGTCTTTTCGCTGGCGGTGGTGAAGCCGCCCTTGTCGGTCTTGCCCTTGGAATACTCGTTGCGGTCGGCCTGCGAGATGACGGGGCCGCCGATGGGACCGCCGCGCGCCATCGCGACCTTGTTGGCTGTGTCCTCCGCATTGCCGAAAACGTGCGGGCCGTATTCTGCCCTGGTCTTCTGGAAGCTGGGCGTCTGGGACCAAGTTGACCCGGTGATGCCGACCTTCTTGGCCCGGGCGGCTTGGTCGCGTTCTGCGGCAGGCGTCAGGTAGTTGGTGGCGGTGATGACGTTCTTCGGCGCGGTCAGGCTGAAGTCGCTGGCGGGGTCGATGGCGGCAGCGCGGCCCGCCAGCGCCTGGTTGTAGGCGTCTGTGCCGGGGTTGGCGGCATTGTAGGCGCTGTTCGCCCCGCCCTTGACGCGCTTGTCGCGGCCATTGGCGTCGAAGCGGTCCATTGTCGGACCCCACGCGCGTCCCAGCGTGATGTTGTTCTCGAAAGCGTTGGCGGCGGCGGCGAGATCGTTCGTCGGATAGCCGCCAACCTCGCCAGCGAAGGTGCGTGTCTCGCGTTCGGTATCGCGCGGGTTTCCAAACTTGTCCGTGCCAAAGACGTTGTTGAGCGTATTGGTGCCGAATCTGCTCACGTCGGCGGGGCTGACATTGCGGCCCGGGAGAGCCTTGCCGACATCGTTCTGGTAGCCTTGGAGGGTCTTGTTGAAGTCGGTGCCGAAGTTGGGGCCGATGGCCTTGTTGTCGCGCCCGATGACGGTGTTTCCATCGTTGTCGCGGTAGGCGTTGTCGCCGCGCGAGCGATACTTGCCGGTGTTCCCGACAGGCGCGCCGATGACCTTGCCAGCCTGCACATAGGCGTCCTTCTGCGGCTGGGTGAGGCCGCCCGGCACCTTGGGGCCGCCGAAGGCCGTGACGGTGCCTGATCCGTTCACGGACGGTTTCGCCGGGGCAGCCGGGGCCTTGGCCGGTGCCGTGGCCTTGCCGAGCGTGCCGCCGAGCGGTGCTGGCTTGCCCGGCGCGCCGTTGGCGGTCTTGGCCTTCGACATGGCGCTGGCCGCTGCCGCTGCCTGCGTGGTGGATGACTTCGCCTGCGTGCCGGACTTGTCCTTGCCCGCGCCGCTGTTGGTCGCGGGCGACTTCGACGGCGGGCCTGCCGGCGGCGCCTTGGACGCCCCCAGAGCCGCCATGGTGGTGGACGACTTCGGCGCGGTCGATGCCTTCGAGGGGCCAGCCGCCGGGGCGCTGGTCGAGGGCTTCGAGGCGGCAGGCGTGGACTTCGACGGCGAGACGCTGCCCGCCGTGCTGCCCGGTCCTGCCTTGGCCGCGCCCGCCGATGCGCCGGAAGATGTCTTGGCCCCGCTGGCCGCCGTGCCGCCCGACTTGGACGCGCCGGAACTGCTGCCGGACTTGCTCGCGCCGCTGTTGGTGCCGCCGCCGCCGCCCGTGCTGCCGCCCGTGGAGCCGGTCGCGGATGACTTGGTGCCGCCGCCGGTCGAGACGGTGGAGCCGGTGGTGGCGCCGGTGGTGATCGAGAAGGAGGGCAGGCCGCGCGGCCCGGCGCTGATCTCGCCGTCCGTCAGCTGGCGCAGCAGTTCCATCTCGCGCCGGTTCAGATAGGCGAGGTGCTCGGTGTCGTGGCCCCGGCCGGGGTCATACCGCAGCGGGGCCTTGATGTGCTTGCGCGAGAGCATCAGTCGCGCTCCAGCGCGCGGGCGAGTAGTTCCTTCCAGGACACGAAGGCCGGGTTCGAGGACTGGCCGCCGCTCCACTGCTGCAGCTGGTCCTTCC
>DATGXU010000425.1:0-2513 GCA_035298685.1 Magnetospirillum sp.
GCCGCGACCGAGGCCGCCCGTGGCGGCATCGCCGCCGTGCTGGGCGCCCTGCTGACCCCGCTGGCGGCGCTGATCCCGTTCCTGGAACCGGGCCTGGGCGAGGACCAGGACTGCACCCGCCTGATCAATGAGGCACGCGCCCGCTGAGGCGGCGGGGAGCCCCTTGGCTCAAAGCGATATCCTTGCATTTCCGCCATTTCGGGCTCGCTGCTTATCGGCGGACCGTAGCAGTTCACTGTAACAGTCGGCAGCCTTTCAGGCGGCCGGGCACGGATGCAACAGCACTCCGCGCTACTTCCTGCGCGAACCGACGAACCCTTTCCACCTCACATGGAAACGAAAAACCTGCGGTTACCGGCCACGGCATGTGGTAAGGACCTGTGAGAATGTGGAGGTCAGACCTGGAAGCGTAAGGTCAAGAACCTGCTTCCCCTTCATGCCAAACGTGAGCGAGTGGACATCCATCAAGGCCTTCCACAGGCGAGGATGTTCATTGATGACGATCGCGACGCCTTCGTCATCGTCGATGTCCCTGGTCCTGACCGACATCCGCACTCCGTCTACGATCAGGTACGGGTTGCACTTCGGATCGGTCCCGCAGACATCGCCAAGGATGTACAGGGTGGTTCGTCCCAACTCATCTTGGCGCCCCGTCTCGCACGACATCCAGGCATAGACATACTCGCCAAGGCCACAGCCGTCACATGTGATACCTGTCTTGTAGTCGGCGCCTTCCGCCAGCCTCCAAGTCAGGGAATCAGGGTCGGCTAGGACCGGCGTGGCAGCCAAAACGGCTGCGGCTCCGACGACGTAGCGCCACATCGGCGTATCACCACTTTCCGGACGTCTCTGAATACATATTCTATCATCAGTTACAGATCCTTTTCCAAATTTTCCTAATAAACCGCAACGCCACCCCGGGCTGCCACCGTAACAATCCGGTGGAACAGCGAGGGATTTTCGCCCGTTTTCCCAATGCCTTGCGGAAAGATCAACGGCTTGGGCGAAAGTGGCGGAGGAGACGGGCAATTCCGCTATGCTGGGGGCCATGCCCACCATCGACCAAGCCCGCGCCCTGATCGCCCAAGGCCGCCCGCGTGCCGCCGCCCGGCTGTTGCTGGCCGCAGGCGGCGGCGACGCGCGCGCGGTGCTGGACAGTTTGCCCGTTGAGGCGCCCCATGGCGCGGTGCTGGCCGAGCGGCTGCGCTTCGGGCCGCCGGAAACCTGGCGCGGTTGGCGCCCCGGTTACGGCGCGGTGGCAATCAAGCTGTGGCCGCCGGGGGAAGCGCCGCCGCTGCTGCCGCCGGTCAGTCATCCCGGCGTGGCGCCGCTGCTGGATCAGGGAGATTGCTGGCGGGTATTCGCCTGGATAGCCGGCCCCACCCTGGCCGCCGTTCTGCGCCAGCAACCGCTGGAGCGCGAGGTGGTGGTTCAGATCGCCGAGGCAATCGAGGCCCTGCACCGCGCCGGGCTGGCCCATGGCGACCTGAATCCGGCCAACATCGTGCTGCGCGACGGCGACGGCCGCGCCGTGCTGATCGATTGGGGAGAGGATTGCGCTGGAACCGTGGGCTGGTGCCCGGAAGAACCGCACGACGCCATGGCCCGCGACCATTTCGCCTTGCGCCGGCTGCGGACTCTTATCGCGGCCCCACCGGCAGGTGGAAGATGCGCAGCCGAACGTCGGTTCCCACCGGCCCTGGAATGACGATGTGCAATTCGTTGCCGGCCTCGCCCGCGAACTCGATGCCGGGATAATGGTCGGGCGAGGTGTCCAGCCCCACCAGCTTGGGGCCCTTGGCGGTTTCCTCGATCAGCATCATGTCGATGTTTTCCTGATTGCGCGAGGTGGCCAGGAACAGGTACCAGCCCGCCTTGGGCACGGTGTAGGAGTGCACGAAAACCGGCATGTCGTAGCGGGCGTTTTCCGCCGTGCGGCCGTCGATCTGCGCCAGGGCCGGCGGCAGCGACGACAGGCCGTGGCTGCCCGCCCAATCGGCCAGCGCCACGTCCACTTCGTTCTGGTACCGCTTGAGGCGCCGCTGCCATAGCGCCTCGCGCTCGGCAGTGTGGCCATCGGCGTCGCCCGACAGCAGCTCGCGCACCAGATCGGCGCGCTGGGCGAAGTTGACGCCGATGCCGGTGGGAACGCGGGTGCCCTGGGAATTGATCTCGATCAGATTGCCGCCCGACACCACGCCGATTACCTGACCGCGCCGGTCCAGCAACGGCGAACCCGAGGCCCCGCCCTGCACCGGCAAGGAATGCTGCAGCAATTGGCGGTCGGCCAGATCGCTTTTCACCAGAAAGAAGTCTGTCAGCGCGGTCAGCCGGCCGATCTGCAACTGCGCCTCGGGGTCGTCCAGATTGACGCCGCCCAAGGCCGCGCTTTCGATGGGAAAGCCCACATAGCCCACCGGGTCACCCGGTTCCAACCCGATCAGATCGGCGTCGGCGGCCAGCGGCAGGGGGGCGGCCAGTTTGGCGGCATCGGCGGGCGACACTTGCAGCAG
>DATGXU010000426.1:0-2806 GCA_035298685.1 Magnetospirillum sp.
CCCAGGGCGGCGCGGCGCAGCGCGAACGGGTCCTTGGAGCCGGTGGGCTTTTCGTCGATGCCGAAGAAACCGACCAGGCTGTCGATCTTGTCGGCCAGGGCGACGCAAACGCTGACCGGGGCGGTCGGCACCTTGTCGCTGGGGCCCAGCGGCGAATAATGCTCGGCGATGGCGTCGGCCACGTCCGGCGACTCGCCGTCATTCAGCGCGTAATAGCGGCCCATGATGCCCTGAAGCTCGGGGAACTCGCCCACCATCTCGGTGGACAGGTCGGCCTTGGAAATATGGGCGGCACGGGTGGCATGGGCGACCAGGGCGTCGGGCACGAAGGCGGTCAGGTGACGGGCCAGCACCGCCATGCGGTGCACCTTGTCGGCCATGGTGCCCAGCTTGGCGTAGAACAGACGTTCTTTCAGCTTGGGCAGGCGCGAATCCAGCCGGGCCTTGCGGTCGGTATCCCAGAAGAAGGCGGCGTCGGACAGGCGCGCGCGCAGCACGCGCTCGTTGCCGGCGACGATGGCGCGGCCTTCATCGCTCGCTTCCATGTTGGACACCACCAGGAAGCGGGGCGCCAGCTTGTCGCCGTTCATCAGCGAGAAATACTTCTGGTGCGCGCGCATCGAGGTGATCAGCACCTCTTGCGGCACGCCCATGAACTTGTCGTCGATGGTGCCCACCAGCACGTTGGGGCGCTCGACCAGACCGGTGACCTCGGCCAGCAGGCCGTCATCGGCGCGCAGGCTGAGACCTTCCTTGGCGGCGGCCTCCTAGGCCTGACGCAGGATGGAATGGCGGCGCTCGACGGGATCAAGGACCACCTTGGCCGCGGCCAGCTTCTCGGCATAATCGGCGAAATCGCGCACGGTGAAGTCGGCGGGCGCCAGGAAGCGATGGCCGCGCGACACGTTGCCGGCGGCGATGGGGCCGAAGCTGACGGGGACCACGGTGCCGTCGAACAGGCACAGGATGGATTGCAGCGGACGCACCCAGCGCACCGCGTTGGCCCCCCAACGCTGCGACTTCGGCCACGGGAAGTCGGCCATGGCGGCCTCGATCACTTCCTTGGCGGCTTCGACGGTGGGGCGGCCCTTGCGGTTGATCACCGCGAAATAGAACACGCCCTTGCCGGTGTCGCGCTGCTCCAGTTCCTCCAGCTTGAGGCCGGTGGAGGCCAGGAAGCCGTTCAGCGCCTGTTCGGGGGCGCCGACGCGCGGGCCGCGCTTTTCCTCGGACACGTCGGGGCCGGCCACCGGCAGGCCCTCGATCACCAGCACCAGGCGGCGCGGCGTGACGTACGAGCGCACGCCGTCGAAGCTCAGGCCGTTCTTGGCCAGGCCCTCGGTGACCAGACGCTGCAGATCCTCGGCGGCGCGGGCCTGCATGCGGGCGGGGATTTCCTCGGAAAACAGTTCAAGCAGAAGCTCGGCCATCTCTTAGCCCTCCTTCGAGGTGCGGGAGGTCAGCCAGCCCTCGCAGCACGCCTTGGCCAGCGCGCGCACGCGGCCGATATAGGATTGACGTTCGGTCACCGAAATGACGCCGCGGGCGTCCAGCAGGTTGAAGCGGTGCGACGCCTTGATGCACTGGTCATAGGCGGGCAGCGCCAGACCGGCTTTCAACAGCGCCTCGCATTCCTTTTCGGCGTCGAGGAAGTGGCGATACAGCATCTCGGTATCGGCATGCTCGAAATTATGGGCCGAGTATTCCTTTTCGGCCTGCAGGAAGACGTCGCCATAGGTGACGCCATCGCCGTTGAAGTCCAGGTCGTAGACGTTTTCCACGCCCTGGATGTACATGGCCAGGCGCTCCAGGCCATAGGTCAGCTCGACCGCGACCGGGTCGCATTCGATGCCGCCGACCTGCTGGAAATAGGTGAACTGGGTCACCTCCATGCCGTCGCACCACACTTCCCAGCCCAGGCCCCAGGCGCCCAGCGTCGGGCTTTCCCAGTCGTCCTCGACGAAGCGGATGTCGTGGGCCAGCGGATCGACGCCCAGCCGGCGCAGCGATTCCAGATACAGTTCCTGGGCGTTGGGCGGCGACGGCTTCAGCAGCACCTGATACTGATAGTAATGCTGCAAGCGATTGGGGTTCTCGCCATAGCGGCCATCCTTGGGTCGGCGCGACGGCTGCACATAGGCGGCCTTCCACGGATCGGGGCCCAGCGCGCGCAGCGTGGTGGCCGGGTGGAACGTACCGGCGCCGACCTCCATGTCGTAGGGCTGGAGGATGACGCATCCCTGCTCGGCCCAGAAGGACTGCAAGGTCAGGATCAGTTGCTGGAAGCTGGGCTTCTTGGCGCCGCTGTGGCCCATGGAATTCCGCCGTTCTTAAGGTGGAAAGAGATGTGGTGGGCAAACCTAACCACCGCCCCGGCGGCGGTCAAGTCGGCCTTGACCACACTCAATGCTTGGATCGGCCGTCCGCCATACCCTGGCACCATTCCCGCAAACGGACAGGATGGCCGCGCCATGATCGCCGAAGCCCAAGCCCTGGAAGCCCTGAAAGGCGTTATCGACCCCGATGTGGGCATCAACATCGTCGATCTTGGCATGATCGAGCGCGTCGCCGTCACCCCCGACGGCGTCCACGTCGCCATGATCATGACCACCCCGGCCTGTCCGCAAAGCGGCTATCTGCGCGACGAAAGCGCGCGGCTGTTGGAACAGGCCGGCGCCGGCGCGGTGACGGTCGAGGTGCTGGACTCGCCCTTATGGGCGCCCGAACGGCTTTCCGAAACCGCCAAGCAGATCCTGGGGTGGTAGCCATGGTCCCGCGCCTGCCCCTGCTGCTTGCCGGTGCCATC
>DATGXU010000427.1:0-3480 GCA_035298685.1 Magnetospirillum sp.
GCCATCCTGTGGGAAGGCGACCGGGTGGGCGAATCGCGCACCGTCACCTGGGGCGAATTGTCCGACAAGGTGAACCGGCTGGCCAACGTGCTCAAGGGCCTGGGCGTGGGCAAGGGCGACGTGGTCGCGGTCTACCTGCCGGTCATCCCCGAGGTGATGGTGGCGATGATGGCCTGCGTGCGCATCGGCGCCGTCCACACCGTGGTGTTCTCGGGATTTTCGTCGGAATCGCTGGCCAACCGCATCGAGGATTCGGGCGCCAAGGTGCTGGTCACCGCCGACGAGGGCCTGCGCGGCGGCCGCGTGGTGCCGCTCAAGCGCAACGCCGACGTGGCCGTGGCGGACCAGCCCACCATCCGGCATGTGGTGGTGGTGCGCCGGTCGGGCGGCGAGGTGCCGTTCACCCCCGGCCGCGACCTGTGGTACGACGACGCCGTCGCCACCGCCGCGCCGTGGTGCGAGCCGGTGCCCGTAGGCGCCGAGGACCCGCTGTTCATCCTTTACACCTCGGGCTCGACCGGCAAGCCCAAGGGCCTGCAGCACACCACCGGCGGCTATCTGGTCCATGCGGGAACGTCGTGGCGGGTGATTTTCGACTGGCATGACGGCGACGTGTTCTGGTGCACCGCCGATGTGGGCTGGGTCACCGCCCACACCTACAAGATCTACGGCCCGCTGCTGAACGGCGCCACCAGCGTCATGTTCGAGGGCGTGCCCACCTGGCCCGATTCGTCGCGCTGGTGGTCGATCATCGAAAAGCACAAGGTCAACATCTTCTATACCGCCCCCACCGCGCTACGCTCGCTGATGCGCGAAGGCGACGGCCCGGTGCAGAAGCACGATCTGTCCAGCCTGCGGGTGCTGGGTTCGGTGGGCGAGCCCATCAACCCCGAGGCCTGGCGCTGGTATCACGCCACCATCGGCGGCGGCCGCTGCCCCATCGTCGATACCTATTGGCAGACCGAAACCGGCGCCGTGCTGCTGGTTCCCATTCCCGGCGCGGTACCCAACCGCCCCGGCATGGCCGGCAAGCCCTATTTCGGCATCGTGCCCGAGGTGGTGGACGCCCACGGCAACACGCTGGACGGCGCGGCCGAGGGCAACATGTGCTTCCGCGGCTCGTGGCCCGGTCAGGCGCGCACCATCCTGCACGACCATGACCGCTTCGTGCGCACCTATTTCGCCCCCTATCCCGGCCGCTTCTTCACCGGCGACGGCGTCAGCCGCGATGCCGACGGCTATTATCGCATCAGCGGGCGGGTGGACGACGTGATCAACGTGTCCGGCCACCGGCTGGGCACGGTGGAACTGGAAAGCGCCATTTCCTCGCATCCGGCGGTGGCCGAATCGGCGGTGGTGGGCTATCCGCACGAGCTTAAGGGACAGGGCGTGTTCGCCTATGTCACACTCAAGGACCATGTTCCGGAAAGCGACGAGCTGCGCCGCGAGATCGTCGCCTGGGTGCGCAACCGCATCGGCCCCATCGCCAGCCCCGACGTGATCCAGTGGGCACCGGCCCTGCCCAAGAACCGCGCCGGCAAGATACTGCGCCGCATCCTGACCAAGGTGGCGGCCAACGACTTCACCAATTTCGGCGACACCTCGACGGTCGCCGATCCGGCGGTGGTGGACGACATCGTCCAGCGCCGTCAGGCCAACCTTGAACAGGAGAAGGCATGAACGCCGACGATCTGCGCGCCCTGCAGGCGCCCCTGAAGGATTCCTACAAGTCCAACCCCGACGCCGCCGTCATCACGCTGACCTCCAAGGGCGAGCTGGATTCCGACGACGTGGTCTGTCGTGTGGAAACCGGCAAGGCCCTGGTGGCCGCCGGCCTGCACCCGGCCACCGGCGGCACCGGCGCCTTCGCCTGTTCCGGCAACATGCTGCTGGACGCCCTGGTGGCATGCGCCGGCGTGACGCTGAAGGCAGTCGCCACCGCCATCGGCTTCGAGCTCAAGGGCGGCACCGTCTCGGCCGAGGGCGATCTGGACTTCCGCGGCACCTTGGGCGTATCCAAGGACGCTCCGGTGGGCTTTCGCGACATCCGCATGACCTTCACGCTGGACACCAGCGAACCGCAAGACCGCATCGACCAGCTGACCAAGCTGACCGAACGCTATTGCGTGGTCTATCAGACGTTGGCGAAGCCGCCACATTTGGAACTGACGGTGAAAACGAATGCCTGAACACGGCGGATTGCGGCCGGAAACCCTGGCCGCGCATGCGCTGGGACGGGTGGACGAGGCGACGGGAGCCATCATCCCGCCGCTTCATCCCTCGACCACCTATGAACGCGACGGCGACCTTGGCTACAGCCGGGGCCGCTGTTACTCGCGCGCCGACAACCCCACCTACGATGCCGCCGCCGACACCCTGACGGCGCTGGAAGGCGGGTCGCACACCCTGTTGTTCGCCTCGGGCATGGCGGCAGCCACCGCCGCCTTCCAGGCGTTGGACCCCGGCGACCACGTGGTGGTGCCGCGCGTCATGTATTGGGCGTTGCGGGCATGGCTGCTGGGCTTCGCCACCCGCTGGGGCCTGGAAGTCGAGATGGTGGACACCACCGACCTTGCCGCCGTGGCCGCCGCGCTGAAGCCGGGCCGCACCAAGCTGGTCTGGCTGGAAAGCCCGGCCAATCCGCTGTGGTCGGTCTCGGACATTGCCGCCATCGCCGGTCTGGCCCATGGCGCCGGTGCACGGCTGGTGGTGGATTCCACCGTCGCCACCCCGGTGTTGACCCGGCCGCTGGCGCTGGGCGCCGACGTGGTCATGCACTCGGCCACCAAATATCTGAACGGCCATTCCGACGTGGTGGCCGGCACCCTGACCACGGCGCGGGAAGATTCCTATTGGGCCCGCGTCAAGGCGGTGCAGGTGCAAAGCGGCGGCGTGCTGGGGCCGTTCGAGGCATGGCTGCTGCAACGGGGCTTGCGCACCCTGTTCGCCCGCGTGCGCTGGCAGTCGGAAAGCGCCCTGGCCCTGGCGGAAAGCCTGGCCGCCCATCCGGCGGTGGCCGAGGTGCTGTATCCCGGCCTGCCCGGTTTCGCCGGGCACGACCTGGCCAAGCGGCAGATGCACAACGGCTTCGGCGGCATGCTGTCGATCCGCGTCGCCGCCGGCGAGGACGCCGCCATCGCCACCGCCGCCAAGGTCAGGGTGTGGAAGCGCGCCACCTCGCTGGGCGGGGTGGAAAGCCTGATCGAGCACCGCGCCAGCATCGAAGGCCCCGGCTCGCCGGTGCCGCGCGATCTGCTGCGGCTGTCGGTGGGGCTGGAGGACACCTCGGACCTGTACGCCGATCTGGCCCAGGCGCTGGAAAGCTAACAGGCTGCGGAAAAACGCCGTTCCGAGGCTCTCTGCCTCATTCTCGTCATGCGCGGGCTTGACCCGCGCATCCACGCGCCGTCACCTATCCCATTGTTTCAAAAGGCATTCATGCGGAACCGCGTGGATTGCATTGTAGGCGGACCATCCATC
>DATGXU010000428.1:0-9467 GCA_035298685.1 Magnetospirillum sp.
TGGGCATGAGCGCCAATTCCCGCGACACCCGCTGGTGGCTGGTTCGCCATGCGCCGGTTCCCTGTCCGCACGGCCGCATCACCGGCCAGCTCGATGTCGCCTGCGACACCTCGGACGACGAGGATTTCCAGCAGCTGGCGCGGCGCATTCCCGCCAATGCGGTGCTGGTGGAAAGCGGCCTGATGCGCTGCCGCCAGACGGCGGGCGCCCTGGAATCCGCCGGCCTTCTGCTGCCGCCGCCGGTGATCGAGCCGGACCTGGCCGAGCAGAATTTCGGCCGCTGGCAGGGCAAGAGCTGGATGGAGCTGGAAGCGGCCAAGGACCCCGATCTGGCCGGGTTCTGGCAGGACCCGGCCGAGACGGCGCCGCCCGAGGGCGAAAGTTTCGCCGTGGTCTGCGCGCGGGTGCGCCGCGCGCTGTGCCGCCTGTCCGACCAGTTCCCCGGCCGCGACGTGGTTGCCGTCGTCCATGCCGGCACGGTGCGCGCGGCGCTGGCCCTGGCGCTGGGGCTCGAGCCGGCGCAGGCGTTGCGCTTTTCGGTTCAGCCGCTGTCGCTGACCCGCATTTCGGGCACTCAGGACGGTTGGCGGGTGGACTGCGTCAACGTCACCGCAATCTGATCGGGCCGAAATCCCGGTGGCTGCACAGATGGTCCAGCCACCAATGGGCCAGGGCGCGCAGCTCGTCATGTTTCGGCTTGGTCGATTGCTGCCGCCAGTCCCGGCGCAGGCGATGAACGCGTTCGATCACCGGCGCGGCGTCCTGATGGGGCGCCATGTGACTTGCCAGTAATTGCGCCAGCTCGGCCAGCGCGCGATCGACCGCGTCGTGGGCGGCGTCGCTGCCCAGAGAGACATAAAGCTCGTTCAGCAGGTCCACCACCTCGCGATGCTCGGCATCGGTGGCGGCGTGGCCCACCTCGAAGTCCTTTTGCCACTGTACCAGCATGGCCGCCCCCTGTTGCGGTGGCCGGGTTTTCAGCGGTCAGTATGTGCCCGCCAGCGCACACAACCAAATGGGGAAAGGAATTAGGGGCGTAATACGTCAGGTCAGGCGGCTTCCGGCACCAGCCAGTCCAGGCGGGCGAAACCGCGTTCGGGCGCCAGCACGCCGGCCAGCCAGGGCAGCAAGGCCGACAGGGACTCGTCCAGCTTCCACGGCGGGTTGACCACAACCAGTCCGGCGCCGTTCAGGCGGTCGGGAGCGTCGTCGCCGTCGATCATGATTTCCGCCACCAGCGTCTTGGGCAGCCCCATCATGGCCAGGTCGGCGTGGAACCGGGCCACCGGCTCGCGCGCCTTGATGGGATACCACAGGGCATAAAGGCCGGTGGGCCACCGCTTCTGCGCCTGGGCCAGGCCCCTGCGCATCTGGGCGAATTCGTCGCGCACCTCGAACGGCGGATCGATCAGGACAAGGCCGCGCCGTTCCGGCGGCGGCAGCATGGCCTTCAGCGCCGTATAGCCGTCCATGTGGTGCACGCCGATTCGGGCATCGGCGCGGAAGCGGCGGCGCAGGATCTCGGCGTCCTCGGGGTGCAGCTCGCACAGGGCCAGGCGGTCGACGGGCCGCGCCAGCGCCGCCACCACCGCCGGCGAGCCGGGGTAGTGCAGCACGCCGCCGCCGGGATTGATCGCCTCGATCGCCTGCAGATAGGGCGCCAGCTCGGCCGGCGGGTTGGGCTCGGCCAGCACGCGGCCGATGCCGTCGCGCCATTCGCCGGTCTTTTCCGCCGGCACCGACGCCAGATCATAGACGCCGATGCCGGCATGGGTGTCGAGATAGCGGAACGGCCCATCCTTGCGCTTCAGGTGCTCGATCACCAAAGCGAGTACGGCGTGCTTTTGGACGTCGGCGAAATTGCCGGCGTGATAGGCGTGGCGGTAGTTCATGTTGCGGTTTGTGGGGCAAATCGGCATCGGGTGCAAGCCCGATCCCCAGATGTGTCGTTACTGTCGATTGGCGCAATCCTGGCGCAATTATCATCCTGTGCCCATTAAACGTTGCAAATAAATGACGGGTATCGCTGCTTTCTCGGCATTGATTGGTGATTAATCATCGGTTAATCCTTAATGGGGTAAGGGGTATACCTTGATGGGATCACGCGACGAGAAAGTCGCTCGCCCGTGGGCAGCTGTCGATACGGGGGGGGGTATGGCAAGGTCCGACGTTCATCTGACGGGTGTGGAGCGCACTTTCGGCACCGACGAGATCATCGTCAGCAAGACCGATCCCAAAGGGCGCATCATTTACGCCAACGAGCTTTTCCTCAGCATGGCCGGTTACGCCGAGCGTGACATCCTTGATCAGCCCCATAGCATCATTCGCCATCCGGCCATGCCGCGTTGCGTGTTCAAGCTGCTGTGGGACACCATCCAGTCCGGCAAGGAATGCTTCGCCTACGTGCTGAACCGTTCGAAGAACGGCGATCACTATTGGGTGCTGGCCCACGTGACGCCCACGTTCGACGCACGCGGCAACATCGTCAGCTATCACTCGAACCGGCGCAGCCCGCGCCGCGAGGCTGTGGCCAAGGCCGACGCGCTGTATCGCGAATTGCTGGCCGTCGAAGCGCGGTCCGACGATCGCAAGGCGGGAATGGAAGCCGGGTTCAAGACATTGGTGGACAAGCTGCAGGCGCTGGGGGTGCCTTACGATGAATTCGTCTTCGCTCTCTAAGGCGCTGTGGTCGTCCGCCGTCGCCGCGGCGGCCAGCTTGATCCTGCTTGTGCAGCAATTGATGTCCGGCGAGACCGCCCATGCGGTGATGGCGGCGATCATGCTGGCGGCCGTGGGGGGCGTCGCCGGATTTTTGTTCAAGACGCGCGCCAACATCCTGCGGGCCCGGGCCATCATCACCCAGGCGGCGGCCGGGCGTCTTGACGTGCGTGTGGTCGGCATCAGCGAAGGCGGCGTGCTGGGCGAGCTTGACCATGCCATCAACCGCCTGCTGGACCTGACCGAGGCCTTCACCAAGGAGGCCGACGCCGCCATGGCGAAGACCGCCGAGGGCCGCTATTTCCGCCACATCCTGCTGGAAGGCCTGGTGGGCGAGTTCTCGGACCACGCCCGCCTGATCAACGACGCCCTCAGCGGCATGGAGAGGAAGAGCAAGGAATTCGTCACCGAGGCCACCGGCGTCGGCAACACCATCAAGCACATGAGCCAGGCGGTGGCGTCCACCGCCACCGAGCTCGAGGCGACCGCCCAGCAGATGAGCGACATCGCCAGCCAGACCAGCCACCAATCGGCCACCGTGGCCCAGGCCGCCGGCGACGCGTCGTCCCATGTGGAAGGCGTGGCCGCCGCCGCCGAACAGGTGGCGGGCGGCATTCGCGACGTCGCCTGCCGCATTCAGGCCTCGGCCGACATGGCCCAGGAAACCGTGCGGGTGGCCGGCGAAACCGACCACGCCATCCACGGCCTGCTGGAAGCGGCGCAGAAGATCGGCGAGGTGGTCAACATGATCACCGAAATCGCCAGCCAGACCAATCTGTTGGCGCTGAATGCCACTATCGAGGCGGCGCGCGCGGGCGAGGCCGGCAAGGGCTTCGCCGTGGTCGCCAACGAGGTGAAGCACCTGGCCAACCAGACGGCGCGGGCCACCGACGACATCTCGGCACAGATCGCCGGCATGCGCGAGGCCACCGGCCGTGCCGCCAACGCCGTGCGCACCATCGCCGGCATGATTCGCGACATCAACGACAACGCGACCGGCATCGCCACCGCCACCGAGCAGCAATCGGCCGCCGTGGGCGAAATCAGCCGGTCGATCCGCGAGGTCGCCGCCAGCGTGCAGACGGTGGCCAACACCATCGGCGACGTCAGCGAGGTGGCCGGCACCGCCACCGAGGCGGCCAATCAGGTGTTGGTGGCGGCGGGCGATCTGGCGGCGCGCACGGTAGGCATGAACGACGACATCGACGCCTTCGTCGCCCGCGTGTGCAGCGGCATCCGCAATCAGTAGGCGTGCCTATGGCCGCCGGCCGGGGTGCGGCTTTCCGCTTGCGAAGCGGCGCTACGTTGCGGTAAAGCTACACCCCCGACGGAGGTCATTCATGTCTGGTCGCTTCGCCATCGCCGCCGCGATTGACGACCTGGGCGCTGCCCAGGCCGCGACTTTCGTCGTCACCACTATAACCGGCACTACCACCACCGTTTAAAGCGGGCCGGTTCGTCACGACTGCACAAAGGCCCGCGGACGGTTCCCGCGGGCTTTCGCGTAATTGGAAGGCGCTCGGGGCGAAGACCAGGGCTCCACATAACGGAGAGTAGGGAACATGGGTTACAAGGTTGCTGTCATCGGCGCCACCGGCAACGTGGGCCGCGAGATTCTGAAGACGCTGGCCGAGCGCAATTTCCCCGCCGACGAAGTGGTGGCGCTGGCCTCGTCGCGCTCGGTGGGCAAGGAAGTCTCTTATGGCGACGACAAGGTTCTGAAGGTTCAGGACCTGGAAAAGTACGACTTCAAGGGCACCGACATCGCCCTGTCGTCGCCCGGCGCCAAGGTTTCGGCCATCCACAGCCCGCGTGCCGCCGCCGCCGGCTGCGTGGTCATCGACAACACCTCGCACTTCCGCATGGACCCCGACATTCCGCTGGTGGTGCCCGAGGTCAACCCGGAAGCCATCGCCCAGTACACCAAGCGCAACATCATCGCCAATCCCAATTGCTCGACCATCCAGATGGTGGTGGCGCTGAAGCCGCTGCACACGCTGGGCACCATCAAGCGCGTGGTGGTGTCCACCTATCAGTCGGTGTCCGGCGCCGGCAAGGAAGGCATGGACGAGCTGTTCGAGCAGACCCGCGGCGTCTATGTGAACGACGCGCGTGAGCCGCAGAAGTTCACCAAGCCCATCGCCTTCAACCTGATTCCGCAGATCGACACCTTCATGGATGACGGTTCGACCAAGGAAGAATGGAAGATGGTGGTCGAGACCAAGAAGATCCTGGACCCCAAGATCAAGGTGAACGCCACCTGCGTGCGCGTGCCGGTGTTCGTCGGCCATTCCGAGTCGGTCAACGTCGAATTCGAAAAGCCGGTGTCGGTGGAAGAAGCCCGCGATGCCCTGGCGAACGCGCCGGGCGTGATCGTCTACGACACCCGCGAACCGGGCGGCTACATCACCCCCATCGAGTGCGTGGGCGAGGACGCCACCTATGTCAGCCGCATCCGCCAGGACCCGACCGTGGACAACGGCCTGTCGTTCTGGTGCGTGTCGGACAATCTGCGCAAGGGCGCGGCGCTGAATGCCGTGCAGATCGCCGAGATGCTGATCCGCGACTACCTTAAGAAGTAAATTTCGGGACGAAGGTCCTGCGTTCGAGTGACGGGGCGCCGCCTTTGAATGAGGCGGCGCTCCGTTGCATTTGTGGTGGGCGTTCAGCATCTTTTTGAATATTATCTTCGAGGCTTTTCTGCCCTGTGGTCTGCAGCTTCCTTGCGGCCTGTGCAATCATAGGGGGTTGTCCATGCTGCGCCGCCACTTCCTGTCCACCGCCGCGCTGGCGGCCGTAGCCGGTGCCTTTCCCTCCGATGTTCGCGCGCAACGGCACGTTCAGGCGCTTTTCATCAATCCCGGCCGTCATGACGAGGCGTTCTGGTCCGATGTTTCCCGCGCCGCCGCCGTCGCGGCCGAGCATCTGGGCATCGAGCTTGGCGTGGTCTATGGCGAGCGCAACAGGATCACCACGCTTGAGGTGGGCCGGCAGGCCATCGGCGCCGCCGCGCCGGGCTCGTATGTGCTGATCGTCAACGAGCAGCAGACCGGCGCCGCATTGGTGGAGGCGGCGCTTCAGCGGGGGCTGAAGGTGTTGATGGTGTTCAATCCCCTGACCGGGGCCGACGCGGCCGCGTTCGGCCGCCCGCGCGTCCTCTACGCCAACTTCATCGGCCAGTTGATCCCCGACAACATGGATGCCGGCGCCAAGATCGCCCGGGCGGTGATCTCGGCCGTCCGCGCCACCCGGCCGGGTGCCAAGGTGTCCATGCTGGCCTTGGGCGGCCTGACGGCCACGCCGGCCGCCTCCGACCGGGAAAGGGGGCTGCACGATCTGATCGGCAAGGAAGCCGGGGTGGAGTTGCTGCAGGTGGTTCCCACCGACTGGACCGAAACCGACGGCTATGCGCGCTGCCTGGGCCTGCTGCAGCGTTATCCGTCGGTCAACGCGGTGTGGTGCGCCAACGATCCCATCGCGGCCGGCGCCATGCGGGCGTTGATCGAGGCTGGGCGGGTGCCGGGCAAGGATGTGGCCGTGGCCGGCCTCAACTGGAGCGCCGAGGGCATCCGCGCCGTCGCCGATGGCCGCATGGCCGCGACGGTGGGCGGGCATGTGCTGTGCGCCGCTTTTGGCCTGGTGCTGGTGGCGGATCATGCCGGCGGCGCTGATTTCGCCGATCTGGGGGTGGAGATGACCTTGCCCTTCGGCGTGATCGACCAAGGCGCGGCCCGACGCTGGATAGCCCGCTTCGGCGACGCCCAGCCCAATTGGAAGGCCGTGAACTTCCGCCATCTCGCCCGTTCGCATGACCGTTCGATCAAGGGCTACGATTTTTCATCGGCGGCCTTGCTGGGCTGATCGGGGGTGGTCAGGGGCAGGCGGGAAAGGTCACCACCAGGCAGGTGCCCTGGCCCTTGACCCACTCCAGCGAGCCTTCCAACTGGCGGCTCAGCGCCGAAAGGATGGTCATTCCCAGGCCGGACTTGGCATTTTCTTCCATGCCGACGCCGTCGTCGCACAAGGTGAAGGCCAGCTTGTCGTCCTGTTCGGTCAGTTCCATGCGGATGCGGCCACCGCGCCCGGGCGGAAAGGCGTGCTTCAGGGCGTTGGTCAGCGCCTCGTTGGCCAACAGCGCCAGCGGCACTGCCGTGTCCATGGGCAGACAGACCTCCGACGGCGCCACCTCGACGTGGATTCCGCGCAGGTCGGCGCCGAAGGTTTGCCCCACCGTCATGGACAATGCCCGCAGATAGGCCTCCATCGACACGTGCGAGGCCTCGTTCTGCTCGTACAGGATTTGGTGAACCAACCCCATGGATTGCAGCCGCGACAACGCTTCCTCGAACGCGGTGGCCACGGCCGGATCGCGCGACCGCACGCCCTGCATGGTCAGAAAGCTGGCGACGATCTGAAGGTTGTTCTTCACCCGGTGGTGAATTTCCTGGAACAAAACGTCCTTGTCGGCCAGCAACGTCTCGGCGCGGGCGCGCAAACCGGCCTCGCGGCGCAGGGTGTCCGCCAATTTGGCGGCGATGACCAGAAATGCCGCCAGGATGCAGGCGGCGATGATGCCGTTGCGCAGGGTGCGGTCGCGCCACCCGGCATAGATGGTGGGCACGGGAACGCCGCTGATCACCACCAGGGGGTGGCCCTCGATGCGGCGGAAGACGTAAAGCCGCTCCACGCCATCGGCCGTGGACACGGTCTGGAACGTGCCACTCGACTTGGATTTCAGCAGGCCCAGCAGTTTCACCGGCGGCGCGACGCTTTCCTGCCCCGGCGCCAGGGCCGAGCGCATCACCAGGTTGCCGTCGTCCTTGTAGATGGCGAAGATGACGCCCGGTTCGCTGCTGAGATTGCGGTAGAAGTCGGTGAAATAGGACGTTTGCAGCGAAATTTGGACGCCGCCGGCGAAGCGGCCGTCCTGGCCTTCCACCCGCCGGGACATGGCAAGAAACGGGCCTTTGCGCAGACGGCCCCAGATCAGCGGGCTGATGAACTTTGCGGCACCGTCCCGCACGGCGGTGTAATAGGCCCGGTCGGCCACATTGAGGCCGCTGGGCGGCAGCTCATGGCTGCTGGCGCGCATGTTGGCGTCGGCATCGAAAATCCATGCCGAATCGGCAAGCGGCAATTCCGAGGTGATCCGCGCCAGGGCCTTTTGGTCCGCTGGTCCGCCCATCTGGCTGGGAAGGCGGGTTCCCATGTAGTCGCGGATGCGCGCTATCTGCAACTCGCCCGCCTGCAGCGCCGCCAGCGTGTGTTGTTCCATCAGACGGGTGAGTTCGGTCAGGTCGGTTTCCGTATCCTGGCGCGACAGCTCGTGGTCGTACCACGCGGACAGGCCAAACGCCCCGATCACCAGGGTCGTCAAGGCAAGAACGGCAATGCGCAATGGGCAGGCAGTTAACATATGGTTCGGAAATCCTAAGGTGGAATGCAATTACAGGTTTTGTGCCGGACACGCAAGGTGGAGAGAGGGGCTAGGTCTTATGTCCTATGGCCGGCCTTGCCAGAGGTAGTGGATCTGTCTCCACCCATCGACGTGCACCATGTATAATTCGAGAAGAAATCGACGGAGACGATTGGTGAAGATTCTGCCCACCCTGCGTCAGTTGCGCTATCTGGTCGCCCTGGCCGAGCACCGCCATTTCGGCCGCGCCGCCGAGGCCTGCCTGGCCACCCAATCCACCCTGTCGGCCGGTTTGCAGGAACTGGAAAACCTGCTGGGGGTGGTGCTGGTCGAGCGGACCAAGCGCAAGGTCATGCTGACCCCCATCGGCGAAGAGGTGGTGGTCCGTGCCCATGTGGTGCTGCGCGGCGCCGAGGAGATCGCCGATCTGGCCGCCTCGGCGTCCGAGCCGTTGTCCGGGCCGTTGCGCCTGGGCGTCATTCCCACCATCGGCCCGTACGTGCTGCCGCGTGTGCTGCCGCGTCTGCGTGCCGATTATCCGGGCTTGCGCCTTTACCTGCGCGAGGATCTGACCGCCCGCTTGCTCGAGCGTCTGGGCGTGGGCGATCTGGATGCGGTGTTGATCGCGCTGCCCTATAACGCGCCCGACATCGAGACCCTGGAGGTGGCGGAAGATCCGTTCGTGCTGGCCTGCCCCGCCGACCATCCGCTGGCAGCCAAGAACAACCTATGCTCGGCCGATCTCAGGGGGGCGGAATTGCTGTTGCTGGAAGAGGGCCATTGCCTGCGCGACCATGCCCTGGCCGCCTGCCACCTGCCGGGGCCGGCCCGGGGCGAGGGCGTGCTGGGAACCAGCCTGGCGACGCTGGTGCAAATGGTGGCCAACGGATTGGGCGTCACCCTGTTGCCCAAGATGGCGGTGGAATGCGGGGTGCTGGCGGGCACCGATCTGGTCACCCGCGCCATCGCCGACGCCGGTAGCCGCGGCATCGGCCTGGCTTGGCGGCCCAGCTCGCCGCGCAAGGCCGACTTCCGCGCGCTGGCCCAGGCGTTGCGGGGCTGAGGCGGGGCGCAAAAAAGGCCGCGAACCGTTGGCTCGCGGCCTTTTTACCGATAATCCGGATCAGTCGAACAGGCTCGACACCGAGCGTTCTTCCGAAATGCGCTGGATCGATTCGGCCATCAGCGGGGCGATGGTGATCTGGCGGATGTTGTGGGCCATCTTGACCGCCTCGGTGGCGGGGATGGAATCGGTGATCACCAGTTCTTCCAGCGGGCTCGAGGTGACGCGGGCCACCGCGCCGCCCGACAGCACGCCGTGGGTGACATAGGC
>DATGXU010000429.1:0-1536 GCA_035298685.1 Magnetospirillum sp.
TCTGAACCCACGCAACGGGCTGGTCGAACGCTTCGGCCTGCCGCCCGGCACACGCTTCGTCACCGAAACCCAACGCATCGCCGCCGCCGGTGGCGGCAACAGCGTGGCGATGGTGCAGATCGACGGCAACCGCATGGGCAGCGTGGCCCGAGAACTGGCCAGCCGCGCCCATCTGGACGGCGGCCGCGACTACGAGACCTTTTCGGAAATCCTGCGCGCCAGCACCCAGGCAGCGGCGGCGGCGGCGCTTGCCGCGGTGATGCCCGTCGATGGCGGCGAAATCGCCGCCCGGCCGATCGTGCTGGGTGGCGACGACCTTGGCATCGTGCTGCCGCCTGCCGTGGCGCTGGATTTCGTCTGCCGTTTCCTCGACCGCTTCGAGAAGGAGACCGAGGCCCGTCTGGCCGAGGCCCGCTCGACCGAGGACGTTTTAAAGGGCGTGCCGACCCGCTTCTCCGCCGGGGCCGGCATCGCCTGGGCGCATTCGCATTATCCCTTCGATCAGGCTCACGGCATGGCCGGCAGCCTCTGCCATTGGGCCAAGGAAAGCCTGCACGCCGCCGATGGTGACACACGGATGCCCCCCTCGGCGGTGGCGTTCTTCCGCCTGACCTCCAGCATGGTGTCCGAGTTCGACACGGTGCTGGCCAACGAATTGAGCGAGGGCGGCCGGACCCTGACCATGGGGCCCTATGTGCTGGGCGATCCGCCGAAGGGCTTGGCCACTCTGAAGCAGCTGCAGGACCTGTGCCGCGCTGCCGCCCGCATGCCCGGCGGATCGTGGCGCAAGCTGGTTTCGGCCGCGCATCAGGGCCAGCTTGCCACCAAGAACCACCTGCGCCGCATGGTCGAAACCGCCGCCGACAAGGACAAGGCGGCGCAGGAACTGCGCCAGGCGCTGGCGGACATGGGCTGCGGCGACAGCGAGGGCGTCAGCGGGTTCGACCGCGCCGGGCGCACCCCCATCCTCGACGTCGAGACCCTGCAGGCGGTGGGCGCCTGGGGGCGGGAGGACGCATGACCAGCCAGACGGCATTGTTGCGCTTCGACATCAAGGGGTGGTGGACCGCCGGCTCGGGCACCGGGGTGCGCGGCTATGTCGCCGGTACGGTCCAGCGCAGCGGCGACGGCCTGCCCATGCTGACCGGCAAGGCGGTCAAGGGGCTGGTGCGCGAAGCCATGACCCAGGCCGAGGGGTTCGGCCGGCTCGAGGCGGGCATCTGCACCTGGCTGTGCGGTTCGCCGGGCGAGCGGGTGGGGGACATGCGGCGGGCACGGTTCCACAGCCGGCCCGGCCGCGCCCGCTTCGGCAACGCCGAACTGCCCGAGGCCTGGAGGGCGTGGGCCGCCGCCCATCGCGGCGAGCCCATCCTCGATCGTTTCTTCGACGTGCTGCACCAAACCGCTGTCGACGACGACGGGCTGGCGGCGGGGAAGACGCTACGCTCCATCGAGGTGGCGGCGCCGATGGTGCTGCATGCGCCCATCGAACTGGCCGAGCCTGCTCCTTTCGACTGGCGCGCGGCCCTGGCCCTG
>DATGXU010000430.1:0-3977 GCA_035298685.1 Magnetospirillum sp.
GGCTTTGCCCGCCGATGCCGGAACCAGCACCGGTTCGGCCCGCTTCGGCACCGATCGCGCCGAATTTGCACGGGTCAGGGCGGCCAGCAGCCTCATCGGCGCGCGGCTCCGTTTCTGCGGGCGGGGGTGACGCCGGCGACGGTGTCGTCCAGCAGCGAGGCCATTTCCGGAGCGTTCGAGAGCGAACACAATTGTTCGAAACTCAACGTGCCTTCGGCGAACAGCTCGCCCACCAGCGAGGCCACCTGCGCCATGGTCGGCTGCGGCGGCGGACAGGCGGCGACCGCTGCGCGCACAGCTGTCGCGGCATGGGAGTGGCGAGGCATGGGGGTGGCGGTGTCCGTGGCGTTGGACATGGTGTCCAGCCAGCCGGGAGTGAAGTCGAATGTCACAGTCTTCCCTCCAGTCGTCGTGGAATCCCCCTTCTAGGGCTGGACACGTCGCAAGCCGCATGCCACATCATCAAGTGGCGCCACGCCTGGAAAGCCGTAACCCGTAACCCGGCAATTCTTGCCCGGGGTCGGCATTAATTGCCGGGTAATAGGCAATATCGACCGGTGGGATATGCGTATCCCTCTGGAT
Source organism: Magnetospirillum sp. (assembly GCA_035298685.1). GTDB lineage: Bacteria > Pseudomonadota > Alphaproteobacteria > Rhodospirillales > Magnetospirillaceae > Magnetospirillum. The sequence continues at coordinate 583 of DATGXU010000430.1, forward strand.
AAGGTGTACGGGAAGCTCTGGTGGCGCGGGACGTGCAATGTATAATGACGCCAAGTTTTTTCCTGGAGGCCCATTGATGTTTCGGCGGGTTTGGACCGCGGCGTTCGCCGTGGGGATTCTGAGCACCTCGGCGGCCCTGGCTGGGGCGGCCGATCTGGTGCCGCACCGCGCCATCTACGCCATGGGGCTGTCCACCATCAAGCCGGGCGCCGGCATCGCCGCCGCCTCGGGAACCATGAGCTATGAGTTCGACGATTCCTGCGATGGCTGGGTGGTGGAAAACCGCATCGCCATCAACTACGCCTACACCGAAGGCGGGCAGGTGCTGTCGACCACCGACTTCATCACCTGGGAATCCAAGGACGGCCTGCATTACAAGTTCCGCATGCGCAACACCCGCGACGGTCAGGTGACCGAGGACGTGGAAGGTGCGGCGGACCTGAAGGGCAAGGGACAGGGCGGCGTCGCCCGTTTCACCCGGCCCGAGCCGATCACCATTCCGCTGCCCAAGGGCACCCTGTTCCCGACCGAGCACACCTTGCGGCTGCTGGATGCCGCCCGCGCCGGGGGGCGTTCGTACTGGCGGGTGGTGTTCGACGGATCGGGCACCGAAGGCCCCTATGAAGTCAACGCCCTGATCGGCAGCCCCAGCCAGTCCTTCACCGCCGCCGGGGCCAGCCCGCTGCTGGCATCGCAGTCCTGGCCCATGCGGCTGGCGTTCTTCCCGGTGTCCAGCGGCGACCCGCTGCCCAATTTCGAGATGGCGCTGGCCTATCACCCCAACGGGGTGTCCCAGCAGATCGTGCAAAGCTTCAAGAGCTTCAGCCTGGCTGGGCAGTTGCAGAGCGTCGAAGCCCTGCCCGCCAAACGCTGCCACTAGGATCACCACCGGCGAGTTCCGCTCCCTCCTCGGCCAGGCTGGTGAGGATGCGCCCTGCCTGAAAGACGAGGATTGTCCATGACCGAGGCCGTCGAGCGCGCCCGCGAAATCACCGAGCTTGAAGCCACCATCGCCGAATTCGACGCCAGGGTGGCCGCCGAGCCGGAACTGGCTTTTCCCGCCCATGGCGAGGCGCTGCTGACCCTGTCGGGCAAGCTGGCCGAGGCCGGAGAGCCCGAGCGGGCGCTGGCCGCCGCCGACGACGCGGCGATGCAGTTCCGCCGCCTGTTCGTGGCCCAGCCCGCCGATTTCGCCGTTCATCTGGCGTCCGCGCTGAACGTGCTGTCCAACCGGCTGTCCGACGTGGGGCGCGACGACGACGGGCGTGCCGCCGGGGACGAGGCCTTTCAATTGGCGACCAAAGCCGTCGACGTGGCGCCCGATCAGGCGCGCTTCGTGCTGGTCAGCGTGCTGATGAACCAGTCGGGCCGCTCGTGGCGGGCGGGTCAGGGACTGCGCGCCATCGAGGAAATGGGTACCGCCGTCGATATCTTCCGCGAGGGCGGCCAGGCGTTGTATTCGTTCCTGGGCACGCTGGTGGACGCCCTGCACCGCAACGCCCTGGCGCTGGCCGAAGCGGGTCGTTGGGAAGAGGCGGTGATGGTTCGCCGCATGACCGCCAAGGCGTTTCCCGCCGACAACGTTCCCGCTCCGGTCAAGCACCTGCTGGCGCTGACCATGCAACAGGCGGCCTTCGCCCTTAGCCGAGCCGGCCGTCCGGGCGAGGGATTGCCCATGGTCGAGGAAGCGGTCGAGCTGGCGCGCGCCCTGGTCGAGGCGTCGCCCGACCAGTACCGGGTGTTCCTGGCCCAGTCGCTGGCCAATCTGGCCAGCCGCCAGCACGAGGCCCATGCCGACCCCGAGGCGCTGGAAGCGGCGCTCGAGGCGGTCAACGTGTTCCAGGCGGTGGCCCAGGTGGACGCCGCCAGTGTCATCGTGCCGCTGTCGGCGACGCTGGAAACCTTCGCCTCGATCCTGGCGACGCTGGGCTATCACGATCAGGCCCGCAACGTGCTGGCCCAGCGCGAGCAACTGCAGCAGGCCATGCGTCCGGTCGAGGAATAGGCCGCGTCACCCCTGCCGGCCGGCATGGGCCGGCAGGGCGCTTGCCTTTGTTACGTGGGGTTCGTAAACTTCCGCCCTTCGTTTTAAGGCTATTTCAAGGAACGGGTTCCATGGCCGAGTTGCCGCCCGAAATCGTCGCCATGAGCTTTGAAGATGCGCTGGCGGAACTGGAAAAGATCGTGCGCGCGTTGGAAACCGGTTCGACCCGGTTGGATGACGCCATCAATGCCTATGAGCGGGGCGCCCTGTTGAAGCGCCACTGCGAAGCCAAGCTGAAGGAAGCCCAGGCCAAGGTCGAGCGCATCTCGTTCGGTCCCGACGGCCAGGTGGGCGTCGAGCCGGCCAATATCCAATAGCGAGACGCCAGGACGTGACCGCCAATCCCACCGACGCTTCGTTGACCGAGGCGCTGAAGGCCGCCGGACAGGCTGTCAACGCGGAACTGGATCGCCTGTTGCCCGTGCCCGACGGCCCCGAGGCCAGGGTGATCGAGGCCATGCGCTATGCCTCGTTGGATGGCGGCAAACGGCTGCGCCCGTTCCTGGTGCTGCAATCCGCCGCCCTGTTCAACGTGGCGCCGTCGGCGGCCTTGCGGGTCGCCTGCGCCATCGAGATGGTGCATTGCTATTCGCTGGTGCATGACGATCTGCCCTGCATGGATGACGACGATCTGCGCCGGGGCCGCCCCACCTGTCACCGTCAGTTCGACGAGGCCACCGCGCTGCTGGCCGGCGACGGCCTGCTGACCCGCGCCTTCGAGGTGCTGGCGGCCGAACCCACCCATCCCGATCCGGCGGTGCGCTGCCAGCTGGTGTGGGAGCTGGCGCACGCCTCGGGCGGGCAGGGCATGGTGGGCGGCCAGATGGTCGATCTGCGCGCCGCCGAGCTTGAGATGGACGTGCCCGCCATCACCCGTCTGCAGCAGATGAAGACCGGCCGCCTGATCGGCTTTTCGTGCGAGGCCGGCGCCGTGCTGGCCAAGGCGGCGCCTTCGTTGCGCCAGGCGCTCAAGAATTACGCCCACGATCTGGGGCTGGCCTTCCAGATCGCCGACGATCTGCTGGACGTGGAAGGCGACGCCGACCAGGTGGGCAAGCGGGTGGGCAAGGATGCCGATGCCGGCAAGGCCACCTTCGTCTCTCTGATGGGTGCCGACCGCGCCCGTGCCCAGGCGCAGATGCTGGCCGATCAGGCCTGCGCCCATCTCGATCCGTTCGGCGACAAGGCCGACCTGCTGCGCGCGACCGCCCGGTTCGTGGTCGAGCGCCAGGCCTGAGGGGATATTTTATGACCACGTCTTCGCCTAACGCCGCCCACCGCCTTCTCGATTCGGTCGACGAGCCCAAGGACATCCGGGGCTTCAACGCCGAGCAACTGCGCGAGCTGGCCG
>DATGXU010000431.1:0-7008 GCA_035298685.1 Magnetospirillum sp.
TAAGGTCGCGGGTCTCCATGTTGGACAGCAGATAGGCGCCGCCGCCCAGGGCGCCGCCCAGGGTCAGCACCACCAGTCCCATCAGCAGGGGGCGCAGGTTCAGGCGGCGACGGGGCTTCGGTTCGACCGACCCCAAAAGCCGTTGCGCCAGGTCCTCCTCGTCCAACGAGAGCATGACAATCCTTGCATGCCGAAGCCGTCACATGATGCCCAGACCATGCGAACGGCTCGGTTAATATTTCAATAAGTCGGCGCGCTTCCCGCCCGAGGCCGGGCCTCGGGCGGGGGATCGGCGCTTAGTTGGACGGCGCGCGGTACAGCGACAGGCCGCGGATCAGATCCAGCGCGCGGGCCATCTGGTAGTCCTGGGCGGGATCGCCCAGCTTGATCACCGCCGGCGCGGTCTTGGCCTCGGTGCCGGCACCGCCTTCGGCGTCGGTGGGGGCCGCCTTGGATTCGGGGGCGGCCGGCGCCGGGGCGGCGTTCGGCTTGTCCTTGGGGGCTTCCTTGCCGTTGGCCTTGGCGTCGGGGTTCTGCAGCGCCTTGCGCAGGCTGGCTTCCGACCGGCGCTCACGCTCGGGCACGTTGATCGGCTCGATCTTGGATTGCAGCACCTTGATGTCGGGTTCGATGCCGACCGCCTGGATCGACCGGCCCGACGGCGTGTAATAGCGCGCGGTGGTCAGGCGCATCGAGCCATGGCCCTGCAGCGGGATCAGCGTCTGCACCGAGCCCTTGCCGAACGAACGGGTGCCCAGCAGCAGGGCGCGGCGATGGTCCTGCAGCGCACCGGCGACGATTTCCGACGCCGAGGCCGAACCGTCGTTGATCAGCACCACCAGCGGCAGGCCGTCGGCGATGTCGCCGGCGCGCGCGTTGAACCGCTGGGTGTCCTCGGCCTTGCGCGAACGGGTCGAGACGATCTCGCCCTTTTCCAGGAAGTCGTCGGACACGGCGATGGCCTGATCCAGCAGACCGCCGGGGTTGTTGCGCAGGTCGATGACGAAGCCGGCCAGATCCTTGCCGATGTCCTTTTTCAGCTGCGCCACATGCTTGACCAGGTCGGCATGGGTGGTCTGGCTGAATTGGGTGATGCGGAGATAGCCGATATTGCCCTGGGCGTTGGAGCGCACGGTCTGGATGCGGATGACGGCGCGGGTCAATTTCACGTCGAAGGGCTCGACGCCGTTGCGGCGCACGGTCAGGCGGATGTCGGTGTTGGCCAGGCCGCGCATGCGGTCGACCGCTTCCGACAGCGACAGCCCCTGCACCGGCTCGCCGTCCAGATGGGTGACGAAGTCGCCCGGCTGCAGGCCGGCGCGGAAGGCCGGGGTGTCGTCGATGGGCGACACCACCTTGACCCAGCCGTTCTCCATGGTCACCTCGATGCCAAGGCCGCCGAATTCGCCCTTGGTGTTGATGTCCATGTCCCGCGAGTTCTTGGGATTGAGGTAGCTGGAATGGGGGTCCAGCGAGGTCAGCATGCCGTTCAGCGCCGCCTCGACCAGTTCCTCTTCATTCACCGGCTCGACATAGTCCGAGCGGACCTTCTCGAAGACCTCGGCGAAGAGTTCCATCAGCTTGTAGGTTTCTTTGCGCTCGGCCGCCTGGGCGGGAACAAGCGACGTGCCGGCCAGCAGGGCAACCGCGCCCGCCGCAATGAGAGTCTTGCGAATCATCCACTAACCTTACTTTTTTGAGCGGTGAGCCAAGGCAACGGGTTCACGGGCTGGCCATTGCGGCGCAGCTCGACATACAGCGTGGGCTTGGCCTCGTCTTGACCCATGATCCCGACAGGCTCGCCCGACAGCAGACGTTGGCCGACAGTGGCGTCGATGCGGGCCATTCCCGCAAGCAGGGTATGATAGCCCTCGCTGTGTTCGATGATCAAGAGCAGGCCATATCCGCGAAAAGGCCCGGAAAACACCACCTGTCCGTCATAGGGGGCGATGACCTGGGCACCCTTTCGGGTGGCGATCTCGAGACCTTTGTTGACGACGCCCACGTCGTTGGTCTGGCCGAAACGGGCGACGACGCGGCCACGGGCGGGAAAGGGCATGTGCCCCTGGCCCTGGCTGAACGACTTTTCCGACGACGTCGGGCGGCTGGCGGCGGCCTCGCGGGTGGCGCTTTCCAATGCGCGCGCGGCCTTTTGCGCGGCCAGTTCCTTTTCGCGCGCTTCGGCTTGCGCCCTGACTTCGGCCTCGCGGGCGGCGCGGGCTTCGGCCATCTCGCGTTCCTTGCGGTCCTTTTCCGCCTTGCGGGCGGCGATCTCGGCGTCGCGCGCCGCCTTTTCCGCCGCGATCTCGGCGTCGCGGGCGGCCTTGCGGGCGGCGATCTCGGCGTCGCGGGCGGCCTTTTCGGCGGCCAGCTTGGCCTGGGCCTCGGCTTCGCGGCGGCGGCGTTCCTCGTCCAGGCGGTTCAGCAGGTCGCGCAGATCCTCGGCCTCGCCGGCCAGCTTCTGCAGCCGGCGCTCGGCGGCGTCGGATTCGGCCAAAGCGGCGCTTTGCAGGCTGGATTTGCGCACCCACAAATCCTTCAGTCGGTTATGTTCGCCCTCCAGCCGTGCGGCGGTGGTGGCGATGCGTTTCTTCTGATCGACGATGTCGGCGCGCAGCCGCCCCATCATGTCGATCTCGCCCTTGAGATCCTGGGCGGAACGTTCGATCTGCGGCACGGCGGCGCGCAGCAGGATGGCCGAGCGCACGGTGTCGGCGGGCGTCTGCGGCTGGGCGATCAACGCCTCGGTGGGGCGCCAGGCCAGGCGCTGCAGGGCGGTCAGCACGCCGGTCATCTGCTGCGAGCGGCGGCGCAGGGTTTCCCCCTTGTCGCCCTCCAGGGTCTTCAGGTCCTCGAGCTGGGTTTCCAGCTCGGACAGCACTTCCTCGCTTTCCTGGGCGGCGCGGGCGGCGTTGACCATGTCGGTACGGATGCGCGCCAGCTCGTCGGAAATCTCGCGCGCCTTGCGCTTGATCTCGTCGTGCTCGGCGCGGCTGCGCCTCAATTGCTCTTCCAGCTCGCGCAGGCGCCGGTCGGCGGCGGCGGGGTCCGGCGCTTGCGCCGAAGCCTCCACCGCCGCCAGGCCGAACGCCAGGACAAGCAGTGCCAGAATTGGCAGAAGGGACCTATTGCGCCGCACGATGCCCCGATGGCAGGGGACCCGACAGCAGGGACTGGCCGGTCATCTCGGCCGGCTGCGGCAGCCCCAGCAGGGCCAGCAGCGTCGGCGCCACGTCGGCCAGCTTGCCGTCGGTCAGGGCGGTGGCGCCGGCCGGCGGGTTGACCAGCAGCACGTCCACCGGACCGGTGGTGTGGGCGGTATAGGGCTCGTGGGTTTCCGGATCGGTCATCATCTCGGCGTTGCCGTGGTCGGCGGTCACCAGCATGACGCCGCCGGCCGCCTTGATGGCGGCTTCCAGGCGGGCCAGGCAGGCATCCACCGTCGCCGCCGCCGCCATGGCGGCCGCCATGATGCCGGTGTGGCCGACCATGTCGCCGTTGGCGTAGTTGACCACGATCAGGTCGTACTTGCCCGAGCCGATGGCCTCGACCAGCTTGTCGGTGACCTCGGGGGCCGACATTTCCGGCTGCAGGTCATAGGTGGCCACCTTGGGGCTGGGCACCAGGATGCGGTCCTCGCCGGGATAAACCTGCTCGCGCCCGCCGTTGAAGAAGAAGGTGACGTGGGCGTATTTCTCGGTCTCGGCGATGCGCAGCTGGGTCTTGCCGGCGCCCGACACCACCTCGCCCAACAGGTTGGACAGGGATTCCGCCGGGAACAGCGTGCCCAAAAACGCGTTGAGGTCCTTGGAGTATTCGGTCAGGCCCAGCTGGGCCGAGAACGTGACCGTGCGGGCACGGGCGAAGCCGTCGAACGCCGGGTCCACCAGGGTGTGCAGGATCTCGCGGGCGCGGTCGGCGCGGAAATTGCCCATCAGCAGGCCGTCGCCGTCCTGCATGCCCTGGTAATCGCCGATCGCCACCGGCAGCACGAATTCGTCGGTCTTGCCGGCCGCATAGGACGCGTCGATGGCGGCCAGGGCATCGGCGGCGCGCGGCCCCTGGCCCAGGGCGATGGCGTCGAAGGCCAACTGCACGCGGTCCCAACGCTTGTCGCGGTCCATGGCGTAATAGCGGCCCGACACGGTGGCGACGGTGGCGTTCAGGCCGGCGATGTCGGCCAGGAAGCGTTGCATGAAATCCCTGGCCGAGGACGGCGGGGTGTCGCGGCCGTCCAGGAAGGCGTGGATGGCGACCTTGACCCCGGCGCCCGAGGCGATGCGGGCCAGGGCGACCAGGTGGTCCTGGTGGGAATGCACGCCGCCCGGGCTCAGCAGGCCCATGACGTGCAGGGTGCCGCCGGCGGCCTTGACCTTGGCCAGTGCCTGGGTCAGCACCGGATTGGCGGCCAGCGAGCCGTCGGTCGCGGCCAGATCGATGCGCGGCAGATCCTGCATGACCACGCGGCCGGCGCCCAGGTTCATGTGGCCGACCTCGGAATTGCCCATCTGGCCGTCCGGCAGGCCCACCGCCAGACCCGAGGTCTTCAGCAGGGCACGCGGATAGCTGGCCGTGAACCGGTCCCAGGTGGGGGTGTCGGCTTGGGCGATGGCGTTGTCGGTGGGCTCGTCACGATGGCCCCAGCCATCCAGGATGCACAGGACGACGGGGCGCGGGGCTTTGGCTTGATCGGTCATGTCGGCGCTAGTCTACGGCTTTCGTGATTGGTTCGCCACGCACGCGGGTGGGTAGCCGCAGCCTATACCTTTTTGCCGTTCCGCACTATCCGCATGCGCGGGCGGTGCTACCGCCAGCCGACTTCCTTGGCGAAGTCGTCCAGCGCGTGCTGAAGGTGCAGCCATTCCGCCGGCGGCATCTCGCCCTCGGCGCGGGCGGCGGCTTGGGCTTCGGCGACCGCGTCGGCCAAAGGCGGCAGGCCGACGCGGGCGCGGCGCTCGTCCACCTCGGCCTCGTTCTCGATGGGCAGCGGGCTCAGCACGTGATCGTCGTCCCAGTCGAACTGGGTGCCGTAGATCTGCGGCCGCCCTTCCAGGCTGCGGATGCGGTCCTCCAGCGTGGCCGGGTGCCAGGCCGGGATGTCGCCGCGGTTGGCCGCCGATTTCATCAGGGTCAGGCAGCGGCGCAGGAAGTTGGGGCGCGAGATGGCGTGGACGGCGATCAGGAAGGCGGCCTGCACGCCGTCGTCGCCGGCTTCGTGCCGGCAGGGCCAGCCGTCTTCGTCCACCAACAGCTCGAGCTCGCGGGCGTTGGCTTCGTGCAGCGTCCGCATGGCGGGGTGGTAGCCGTCGAACAAATGGCCGGACAGCGCCAGCTGGCTGCGCAGCCGGCGGTCGTTCTCGGCCAGACGGATCAGGACATCGCGCATGGTTGGGCCCGAGCCAGAAGGGGGACCAAAGGCATTAAACCCTTTTCACCGCCGCGTCCACCGGGCAGCGCGCGGTTCATACCGATGGCGATCATTCTTGTTGCGGCGCGGGGCGCGGGCGGCAAATATGCAATCCCGGCGACAGATACGGCGCTGCAAATGCATCGCAGGGGGGCGGTTCACGGTGAGCGTATTACCCGGGCTGAAGACGACGAAACATCAGCGCAGCCGCCTGCCCCTGCTGATCGGCGGCGTGCTGGTCTTCGCTTCGGTGGCGTTGCTGCCGCTGGTGCTGCTGGTCGAGCAATCGCTGGCCGACGCCCTGATCGCCGACCACGTTTCGGTGGAGCTGGGGGCGGAGCGCCAGCGCCTGGGCCTGTTCAAGGACGAGGTGCAGCGGGCCGAGGCCAGTGTGCTGCGGCTGGCGGCAGCGGTTTCCACCACCGAAAAGGAATTGTCGCGCGAGAGCGTGCCGCTGGCCTCGCTGGTGGCGCGTGACGCCGACGGCTGCCGCCGCACGCCGCGCAGCCGTTTCGACCCCGCCACCCAGGCCGGTCTGTGGATTCCGCCCAGTGCGGTGCTCAAGCCGGTGGACGAACGTTTCTTCGTGCGGTCCGAGCGGGTGGTGGGGCTGTTCGGCCTGGGCGCCTACAACAACCTGTTCTTCGACACCTGGCTGCTGCCGCTGGTCAACGGCGAGGTCACCTTCGGGCCGCAGCTGCCGGAATTCATCTACGACGCCACCGCCGAACAGGATTACCGCGACACCGAATGGGTGCAGCTGACCAACCCGGTCACCAACCCCCAGGGGCTGGCGCGCTGGACGCCGCCGTCGTTCGATCCGGTGCCCAAGCGGTGGATGATCAGCGTGGTGGCGCCGGTGACCGTCGACGGCCGCTGGGCCGGCTCGGTGGGCCACGATCTGCTGCTGGTCACCATGCTGCGCACCTTCCTGCCCACCGACCGCGAGGCGCTGGCGCTGTCGGGCGGGCTGCACGTGGTGGCGGGGGCCGACCTGCTGGTGGCGTCCAGCACGTTCGCCGCCCAGATCGAGGCGTCGGGCGGCGCTCTGCATGTGGCGGAAACCGGCGACAGCCTGCTGCAAACCCGCATGTCCGAGGCCCGCCACCGTCTGGTCGAGGCCAACGGGGCGGAAAACGTGGTGTGGCAGAGCGAGGGTGACTACGTGCTGGCCACCCGGCTGGACGTGATGGACGGCGTGGTGCTGCGCACCATCCCCAGCGCCGCCATCGAGCGTCAGCTTCAGCGCCCGCTGACCCTGCTGCGCATCGTGCTGTCGGTCAGCATGGCGCTGACCCTGGTGCTGGTGCTGGTGCTGGTGGTGCGCGAGGATCGCCGCCGCCGGCTGCTGGAAACGGCGTTGCGCGAACAGAACGCCCGGCTGGAACAGCACGTGGCCGAACGCATCGAGGAATTGCGCGCCACCAACGAGGAACTGCGCTCTGCCAAGGAATACGCCGAGGCGGCGGCGCGGGCCAAGTCGGAATTCCTGGCGGTGATGAGCCACGAAATCCGCACGCCCATGAACGGCATCCTGGGCATGACCCGGCTGGCGCTGGGCGGCGAACTGTCGCCGCCGGTGCGCGAGCGGCTGGACGTGT
>DATGXU010000432.1:0-8703 GCA_035298685.1 Magnetospirillum sp.
GGCGCGCCTGGATGCCGCCGGCTGCCGTATCGTCACCCGCTTCAAAGCCAATACGAAGTTGACCGTCACGGCGGAACTGCACGTGCCCGAGGGCGGCGCCATCCTGTCCGACCGCATCGGCCTGCTGCCGCGCCGCCAGGCCAAGAGCCGCCGCAACCCGTTCAGCGACCCGGTCCGGGAAATCTGCGTGCGGATCGACAGCGGCAAGGTGCTGCGCCGGACAGCCGTGGGTCAAGCGCGGGCATGACGGCTTCCGGGACGGTAATGAGGCTTTTCCTACCTCCCCGCTAATCGGCGATGAACCCTTTTTTGTCGCCGGTTGGGCGGGAAGACGGCGGCCCCCTTGATGCAGGGGCCGCCACTGTCCGGATATGTCAATCCGCCTGCGTCAGATTGCCCGCCGCCACCCGCCCGCGATCGCGGACCAGTTCGTAGCGGACCTTTTGGCCCTCATCCAGCTTGTCCAACCCGGCGCGCTGCACCGCGGTCACATGCACGAACACGTCGTTGCCGCCGCCCTCGGGCTGGATGAAGCCATATCCCTTGGTCGCGTTGAACCATTTCACGATACCGACCGCCATGCGACTCTCCTGCACGTCCAATGAGTGGAACCCCGCCGGAGCGGGCCAGGCCCGCTCCGCTTCGGCAGTCTCCGGCCCGGCGCGCAAAGGGGCCGAACCGATGATTGCGAGGCGACACGTGGCCCCTGCCCATGGACGTATCAAGCCATCTTGCCCTTCAGGCGAAGGGATGGAGGCAGCATTTCACGAAACGAGGGATCGGGGCTACAGCCCCAGATACGCGGCCTTGACCCGATCGTCGGCCAGCAGCTGGGCGCCGCTGCCCTGCATGACCACGGCACCGGTTTCCAGCACATAGCCGCGATCGGCGATGGCCAGGGCGGCGGTGGCGTTCTGCTCCACCAGGAAAATGGTGGTGCCCTGCCGTTTGAGTTCCTGCACCGCCTGGAAGATCTCCGCCACCAGCAGCGGCGCCAGCCCCATGGAGGGCTCGTCCAGCAGCAGCAGGCGCGGATGGCTCATCAGCGCCCGCGCGATGGCCAGCATCTGCTGCTGCCCACCCGACAACGTGCCCGCCGGCAACAGCCGCTTTTCCCGCAGGATGGGGAACAGCGCATACATGCGCTCGAGATCGGCCGCCACATCCTTGCCCCGGCGGCGGTAGGCCCCCAGCAGCAGGTTGTCTTCGACGCTCAGCGGACCGAAAACCTGCCGCCCCTCGGGCACCTGGGCGATGCCGACGCCGACGCGGCGTTCCGCCGACAGCCGGGTGATGTCGGACCCGTCGAAGCGGATGGTGCCGCCGGTCAGCGGCTGCACCCCCGACAGGCAGCGCAACAGGGTGGTCTTGCCGGCGCCGTTGGCCCCCACCAGGGCCACCAATTCGCCTTCCTCGACCTGCAGGTCGATACCCTTCAGCGCCAGGATGCGGCCGTAATGGCTGGCGAGATCGCGGATTTCCAGCAGCATCAGCCCTGCGCTCCCAGATAGGCGGCCACCACCTCGGGGTTGGCGCGCACCTCGGCCGGGGTGCCCTCGGCCAGTTTGCGGCCGTAATTGAGCACCAGGATATGGTCGGAAATGCCCATCACCATCTTCATGTCGTGTTCCACCAACACCACAGTGACGCCAGTGGCGGCGACCTTCTTGATGACCTCGTCGATCTCGCGGCTTTCGGTGGCGTTCAGCCCGGCCGCCGGCTCGTCCAGCAGCAACAGGCGCGGCTGGGCCGCCAGCGCGCGGGCGATCTCGAGCCTTTTCAGCGCGCCATAGGGCATCGAGGCGGCCTCGGCGCCCACATAGCGGCCCAAGCCCACGAATTCCAGCAATTCGATGCAATGGGCGCGGCAGGCCCGGTCGCGCCGCACCACCGACGGCAGCCGCAGCAAGGCCGGCAGGAAGCCGCGGCCAAGATGCAGGTGGTGACCCACCATGACGTTCTCGACCGCACTCATGTTGAAGAAGACCTGCAGGTTCTGGAACGTGCGGCTCATGCCCAGCGCCGCCAGCTCGCTGGGGCGGCGGCCGGCGATTTCCTTGTCGTCCAAGCGAATGCTGCCCCGGCTGGGCACATAGACGCCGGTGATCAGGTTGAACAGCGTGGTCTTGCCGGCGCCGTTGGGGCCAATGATGGAATGGATGGTGCCGGGATGGATGGTGAAAGACAAATCCTCGACGGCATGGACGCCGCCGAATTCCTTGGACAGCCCCGCGACGGTCAGCAGGCTCATGGCGCCGCCCTCCGCCTGGCCCACAGCCCGCGCACCGACGGCAGCAGCCCCTTGGGCAGGAAGATCATGGTGCCCATCATGATGCCGCCCAGCACCATGGCCTCGTAATCCTCGAACGCCGCCAGGAATTGCGGCAGCAGGGTCAGGATGACGGCGCCGATCACCGCGCCGAAGGTCGAGGCCATGCCGCCCAGCACCACCATGGTCACCAATTCGATAGAGCGGAAGAAGCTGCCGATATCGGGGGTGATGAAGCCGTTCTTGTGGGCAAACAGCGACCCCACCAGGCTGGCGAACACCGCCGAGACCACGAACACCAGCACCTTGTAGCGGGTGGTGTCGATGCCCACCACCTCGGCGCCCACCTCGGACCCGTGCACGGCACGCAGCGCGCGGCCCACCGGCGAATCCACCAGGTTCAGCGCCAGCCACACCGCCAGCACCAGCAGGGCGGCGCCCACCCAATACCACGCCTTGTCGCCCGACACGGCGAAGCCCGCGATCTGGAACGGATCGACGCCCATGCCATCGGGGCCGCCGGTCAGGCCCGATTCGGTTTTCAGCACGATGTGGATGATGATGCCGATGCCCAGCGTCGCCATGGCCAGGTAATGGCCCTTGAGCTTGAGGATGGGGCGGCCGACCACGAAGGCCAGCATCCCCACCCCGGTGGCCGACACCAGCATGGCAGCCAGCGGCGGCAAGCCGTAGCGGCCGACCAGGATGGCCGAGCCATAGGCCCCCAGCGCGTAGAAGCCGGCATGGCCCAGGCTGATCTGGCCGCCATAGCCGATCAGCAGGTTCAGGCCGACGCAGATCACCGCGTTGAACAGCGCGTTCACCGCCACGTCGTAGAAATAAGCGTTGGGAAAGGTCAGCGGCGCGGCGGCCAACAGCACGGCCAGCAGCCCCAGGCCACCGGTACGGGGGGATTTCCACATGATGGCGTCAGACCCGCTCGGTGCCCTTCTTGCCGAACAGGCCGCTCGGCATGAAGAACAACACGAAAAGAATGATGATGAAGGCGATGGCGTCCTTGTAGGCCGAGGACAGATAGCCCGACGCCAAGGCTTCGGCCACGCCCACCAGCAGACCGCCGACGATGGCGCCGGCACCGCTGCCCAGGCCACCCAGCACCGCCGCCGAGAACCCCTTGAGCCCCAGCATGATGCCCGCTTCGTAATTGGTGAAGGTGATGGGGGTCATGACGATGCCGCCCACCGCGCCCAACAGCGCCGACAGGGCGAACGCCACCATCAGCACGGTCTTGACCGGAATGCCCATCAGCCGCGCCGCCAGCGGATTGTACGAGGTGGCCAGCATGGCCTTGCCGAACATGGTGCGATTGAAGAACCACCACAAGGCGGCGATCACCAGCACGGCCACGCCCACCACCCACAGGCTTTGCGGCATCAGGGTGGCGCCGGCCACCTTCAGCGGGGTGTCGCCGGAAAACGCCGGCAGCGAATGGAACTCCTTGTCCCACAGCACCTGGGCGGCGCCGCGCAGGAAGATCGAGGCGCCGATGGTGATGATGATGATGGCGGTGACGTCGGCGTTGCGGGCCGGTTCGACGGCGAATTTCTCCAGCGCCACACCTACGGCCATGGTCGCCACCACCGCCAGGGCGGCGGCCAGCGGCAGCGGCATGCCGGCGGCCACCAGGGTGGCGGTGGCCATGCCGCCGATCATGATGAACTCGCCCTGGGCGAAGTTAATCACGTGGCTGGAATTGTAGATGATGGCGAACCCCAGACCGGCCAGGGCATAGATCGCCCCCGAGGTCAGGCCGGAAAACAGGTACTGCAGGAATTCCGCGAACATTTTCACCTTCAGAACCGATTTATTCCGTCACCCCCACCGGGGCGGGGGTGACGACACCGCGCATCAATCCGACAGCACCCAGTCGCCCTTGCGGATTTCCACCATGTGGAAGGCCGACGGCGACAGCCCCATGTGGTCGGTGGCCGACATGGACACCAAGCCCCCGGTGCCCACATAGCCCGAGGTCTTCTCAAGCTCGTCGCGCACCTTGGCCTTGTCGGTGGAACCGGCGCGCAGGATGGCGGCGGCGGCCATCTGCAGGCCGTCATAGGCGTGGCCGGCGAAGGTGGACACCTCCGACTTGAAGGCGGCCTCGTATTCCTTCTTGAAGGCGGTCACCACCGGCTTCTGCGGATCGGCGGCGGGCAATTGCTCGGCCACCACCAGACCCGAGGCCGGCAGGCGCACACCCTCGGCGGCATCGCCGGCCAGGCGGACGTATTCCTTGGAGCCGACGCCGTGCGACTGCCACAGCGGCACGGTGATACCCAGCTGCTTGTAGTTCTTGGTGACGATGGCCGGGCCCTGGCCGAAGCCGAAATTGAAGATGGCCTGGACGCCCGGGGCGTTCTTGGCCTTGGTCAGCTGGGCGGTGACGTCGGGGTCCTTGGGCGAATAGACCTCGTCGGCGACGATCTCGATGCCATAGGCCGGCGCCACCTTCAGCGACTGGTCGTGGCCCGACTTGCCGAAACCGGCATCCTCGGACACCAGCGCGATCTTGGTGATGCCGCGCTTCTTCATGTCGGCGAACACCTTTTCCGCCGCCATGCGGTCGGTGTGCGGGGTCTTGAACACCCACTTCTTGACCGGATCGACGATGTCGATGCCGCCCGCCAGCGACACGAACGGCACGCTGGCCGGCTCGGCCACCTTGATGGCGGCCATGGAGGTGCCGGTGGTGGTGCCGCCGATCAGGATGTCGACGCCGTCGTTCTGGATCAGGCGCTTGGCGAAGGTCGCGGCCTTGTCCGGAGTGCCGGCGTCGTCATACACCACCAGCTCGACCTTGCGCCCGCCGATGCCGCCGTCCTTGTTCAGGCGGTCCACATACATCTCGAGCGTCTTCTTTTCCGGCTCGCCCAGGAACGACGCCGGGCCGGTCACCGACAGGAACGCGCCGATCTTCACCGTTTCGGCCGCTTGGGCGGACCCGAAAAACAAGGCGGCACCCAGAACGGCGACGCTGGCCGCCCCCCATTTCGCAAGGCAACGCATATGGATTCCCTCCCTGGTCGTTCCAGCTCTTTCGGCCGGATGACGCGCACTCTATGACCGCATTGGCCAGAGGGCAAGATTTCCGCAAAAAGGATAGGGCCAAGCACGAAAAAAGGCCGGGTCGGGGCTGCCCCCGTCCCGGCCTTGGCCCTGACGCCAAGCGTGGTCAGTCCGACAGCACCCAGTCGCCCTTGCGGATTTCCACCATGTGGAAGGCCGACGGCGACAGGCCCATGTGGTCGGTGGCCGACATGGACACCAGACCGGCGGTACCCACATAGCCCGAGGTCTTTTCCAGCTCGTCGCGCACCTTGGCCTTGTCGGTGGAGCCGGCGCGCAGGATGGCCGCCGAGGCCATTTGCAGCGCGTCATAGGAATGGCCGGCGAAGGTGGACACTTCCGACTTGAAGGCGGCTTCGTAATCCTTGCGGAAGGCGGTCACCACCGGCTTCTGCGGATCGGTCGCCGCCAACTGGTCGGCCACCACCAGCCCGGCGGCGGGAAAGCGCACGCCCTCGGCGGCGTCGCCGGCCAGACGCACGTATTCCTTCGAGGCCACGCCGTGCGACTGCCACAGCGGCAGCGAGACGCCAAGCTGGCGATAGTTCTTGGTGACGATGGCCGGGCCCTGGCCGAAGCCGAAATTGAACACCGCCTGCACGCCCGGGGCGTTCCTGGCCTTGGTCAGCTGGGCGGTGACGTCGGGGTCCTTGGGCGAATACACCTCGTCGGCGACGATCTCGATGCCGTAGGCCGGGGCCACCTTCAGCGACTGGTCGTGGCCCGACTTGCCGAAACCGGCATCCTCGGACACCAGCGCAATCTTGGTGATGCCGCGCTTCTTCATGTCGGCGAACACCTTTTCCGCCGCCATGCGGTCGGTGTGGGCGACCTTGAACACCCACTTCTTGACCGGATCGATGATGTCGATGCCCGCCGCCAGCGAGATGAACGGCATGCCCGCCGGCTCGATCACCTTGACCGCCGCCATGGTGGTGCCGGTCGAGGTGCCGCCGATGATCAGGTCGACGCCGTCGTTCTGGATAAGACGCTTGGCGAAGGTGGCGGCCTTGTCGGGGGCGCCGCCGTCGTCATAGACCACCAGTTCGATCTTGCGCCCGCCGATGCCGCCATCCTTGTTCAGGCGGTCCACATACATCTCGAGCGTCTTCTTTTCCGGCTCGCCCAGGAACGACGCCGGCCCGGTCACCGACAGGAACGCGCCGATCTTGACGCTTTCGGCTGCTTGGGCGGTCCCGAAAAACAAGGCGGCAACCGCCGCGATCCCCAGTTTCGCGAGGCAACGCATGGTCCATTCCTCCCTCTTCGCTCGCCCTGGCACTCTATGATCCGGGGCGACCGAGGACAACAAGCCCGTAGCGGATGTGTGGGTAACCCTCGTTCGTAAGACCGTACCCTTGCACGCGCAACCAATACTTTCGTCGCAAAAAAGTTGCGCACATTTTCCACTTTAACGTAATGTAAGCGCCACACGCCGATTCTCGGGGAGGGGATATGGGCGAGGAAGACGCTTCGGTCATCGACAAGCTGAAGGCGCAACGCGACCGCTTCATCGCGTTCGCGTTTGCGGGCGCCGACCTGCTGCTCGAGGTCGGCAACGACGACGTCATCATCTATTCGGCCGGCGCGGGCGAAGCGTTGTACGGCCTTTCCGACGCCGACCTGACCGACAAGCGCCTGACCGATTTCATCCACCCCAAAGACCGCGCACGGTTTGACAGCGCCCTGCTGAAGCTGAAGAACACCGGGCGGATGGACCACACGCAGATCACCATGGCCGGCGCGTCGGGAGCCGTGTGCCGGCTGCGCATGGCCGGCATCAGGCTGCCGCAGTTCCCCAAATCCTATCATCTGGTGCTGTCGCACATTCCGCCCGTGGTGACGGCCCAGCCCGATCGCGGCATCGGCGAGGTGGACCACAAGGCGCGCTTCGTCGAAATGGTTCAGCAGCGCCTGAACGAAGGCAACCGGCTGGGCAAGGACTACACGCTGACGCTGGTGGATTTTTCCCGCAACGACTTCAGCCGCCTGGAACAATCCACCACGCAGAGCTTCCTCTCGACCGTCATGGACACGCTCGAGGAATACTCGGTGCGCGGCGCCTCGGCCGGGCCGCTGTCGCAGCACACCTTCGGCCTGGTGCACGACGACAAGGTGGCCGCCGCCGCGGTGAACCAGCGCATGAGCGCGCTGGCCGAACGCTTCACCGGAAAGACCGGGGCCGGACCGGGCTTCAAGATGCATTCCGCCACCCTGCAGATGGACGACAGCGCCCTGTCCGACGACGACATCGCCAAGGCGATGACCTATATCGTCAACGGCTTTTTGCGTGACAGCGCCCGCTTCACCCTGAAGTCCCTGGCCCAGGGGGCCAAGGCTGCCGTCGACGACACGCTGGTGCGGGTGCGGAACTTCCGCGCCATGGTGCGCGGCGGCGAGAAGCTGGCCTTTCTGTTCCAGCCGGTCGTCAACCTGCGCACCGGCGCGGTGCTGAAATACGAAGCGTTCAGCCGCATCACCCATAACGGCGCCTTCTTCGCGCCGTCGCAGATCATTCCCTTCGCCACCGAAGTCGGCCTGATCGGCGAATTCGACCTGATCACCATCGGCAAGGCGCTGAAACTGCTGCGCTCGCCCGGCGAAGTCTCGCCGTTGGCGATTTTGGCCATCAACGTCTCGGGCCACTCGCTCGGCAACCCGGCCTTTTACCAGTCGCTGTTCAAGGTGCTTGAGGAAAACCGCCAGGTTCTGGGCCGTTTGGTGATCGAGGTCACCGACGCGGCGGAAATCTACAACCTCGACGAGGCCAAGCGCCTGCTGACCAAGATCCGCCGCTTGGGCGCCCGCATTTCGCTGGACGATTTCGGCGCCGGCGGCACGGCGTTCGAACTGCTGCGGTTCCTGCCGGTGGATTTCGTCAAGATCGACTCGTCCTTTGTCCAGGACGCCCGCGACCCGCGCGGACGCTCGGTGCTGAAGGCCCTGACCAGCCTGTGTCATGACCTGGGCATCATCACCGTCGGCGAATGTGTCGAGGATACCGAGATGTTGAAGATCCTGCGCGACGTGGAAATCGACTATGCCCAGGGGTTTTACTTCTCTCAGCCGACCGTCGACGCGGCAAAGCGAATCAAGCACTTCAAGGACCATGTGAAAGTCGCGGGAACGGCCGAGCCGGGACTGTCGATCGTCGGCGGATGACGCCCGCCGGGCCGTCATATAGACCTTTAGGATAGTGGGGTGGTCATAGTCCTCGCCTTCGGAGCTATTCCCCGGCGGCGGTAAACGCCCCTATCATCGGCACAACTTTTTGCTTGCATGCAGTCCGAAACGTGGAACACCGCCCCGCCAAATGGCTGGCCCTTGGCCTATTCCTCGCACTATCTGCC
>DATGXU010000433.1:0-2897 GCA_035298685.1 Magnetospirillum sp.
CCCGCCGCGACAGCCGGCTGACCTATACCCGCACCCGCACCAACATCGGCGCCGGCCCCAATTTCAACCGCGTCTACTCGTTTTGCCGCTCGCCCCTGTTCAAATGGCTGGCGCATGACGACATGCTGGCCCCGCACGCGCTGGAACATCTGGTGGCGACGTTGAACGAACACCCCCAAGCGGTTCTGGCCCACAGCCGGCTGGCGCTGATCGACGATTGCGGCAGACCACTGGCGACCACGCGGGACGGCCGCATCATGGACCATCGCGGGCGCCCCTTTCACCAGTTGGAACCCGCCCACTTGGCCGAGGGCGGCCGGCCGTCGCAGCGGTTCGGCCAGGCCTTGCGGCGCATGAACTGGTGCACGGCCATCTTTGGGGTGATCCGCGCCGACGCCTTGGGCCGCACCCATCTGCACGGCAGCTATTACGAGGCCGACCGGGTGCTGCTGGCCGAGCTGGCGCTGCTGGGCCGCTTCATCCAGCTGGACCAGCCACTGATGATCAAACGCTGCCACGAGGGGGTCAGCGTGTTGAAACCCTATCGCGAGCAGGCACGCATGATCGACCCCCAGGTGATACCGGGCCCCAAGGGACTGCGCTTGCGCCTGGGCTATTGGCGGACCCTGACTATCGGACGCCTGAGCGTGCTGGAACGGCTGGCCTGCGCCGTGGTGGTGATGCGGGTGACGTTGCGCAATCGCATCAGCCTGCGGCTGCTGACCTGGGTCCGCGACCGCTCGCGCCCCTCTCTGGCGCCGGCCAAACGGGGGGGACCGTCCCGCCGGGACGCACGGTGATCTTGCGACGCATTGCCACCGGGCCGGTTGATCCATCCCTAGGCAATCCCAATTCCAAGCAAGACAGTCCATCAGGGCGGCTGAACGGCAATGAACGTCAGCGGCGAATTCAGGGTGCCTACGGCGCGGGAAACGGTGTGGCGGGCGTTGCACGACCCCGACACACTGCGTGTCTGCATTCCCGGCTGCGAGGACGTGCAAGCAATCGGCGACCACCAGTTCGCCGGCCGGATGATGGCGCGCGTGGGCGCGGTCAGCACCGTCTTCACCGGCCACCTGATCGTCTCGGACGAAACCTTTCCCAAGGGCTGGCAGGTCAGCGCCCATGCGGAAAGCCCGACCGCCGGCTGGGCGGACGGCACCGCCAACGTGCGTCTAGCCGCCGTTTCCGGCGGCACGCTGGTGACCTATCGCATCCATCTTGATCCCGGTGGACGGCTGGCGTCGGTGGGTGACCGCCTGTTGCGCGGCGTCGCCATGCGCATGGCGAACGATTTCTTCACCCGTCTGACGGAGCACCTGATGCCGGAACCACCTGCCGCAGGCCCCGAGGCCCAAATCCCCCAGGACCGCAGCGATCCCAACGCCACGCCGCCCCGGCGCATGGTGCTGCCGCTGGCGCCGACGGCGACAGCACCGCCGGTTCGATCAGGAGCCGCCGAACCGAACGCAGCCGAACCGCCGTCGCGGGCGCAGCGGATCATCATCCTGGTGGGCTGGATCTATTGCGCCTTCATCCTGTTTTCCATGGGACTGGCGCTGATCCGGCAGTTGCGGATGTGATCTCTCAGTGGCAGGAACGCCGCAGCGACGGCAGGAACCACGCCAACGACAGCACCAGCAACACCGCCGGAATGGCAAAGGCGACACTGAATGCCTGGGCCGGCCAGCCGATCTCGCTTTTGGGCCAAAGCCCGATCACCGCGCCCAGCCCCCATTGCAGCACGAAGGCGGTCAGAAACATGGTCAGGTTGATGCTGGTGGTGGCGCGGCCGGCCAGATGGGGCGGATATAGCTGCGCCACCACGGCATACATCAGCGACGATGCCGCCCCCGAGAAACCAAACAGCGCGCACAGCGACATCGGCGCACCGGCCCAGCCCGCCGCCATGACGGCCAGACAGAGGCAGAACACAATCATGCCCACGGCGCCGACCACCGCCACCGGGATGTGGCGTCGGGCCAGCCGTTCGGCGATGGCCCCCAACAGCAGGAAACCGGCGGCCATGCCGGCCGACATCACGGTCAGGCCGTCCGCCACCCCGTCGGGCGTCTGACCGGCGACGTCGCGCAGCCACGGCCCGGCCCACAATCCCTGGATGGCGAGAAACGCCCCCATGGCGATAGCGCCGACCGGCATCACCCGCAGGAAACGGCGATCGCGGAAGATGGCGGCGATTTCACTCAGTTGCTCGCGCAGCCCCTCGCCCGCCGAAGCCACGTTCCGGCGGTCGGGCACCACGGTGAACAGTACGGCGGCCACGCCCAGGGTGATCACCGCCAAAGCCGCGTAGACGCCGCGCCAGTCGGTGAAGGCCAGTGCCGCCTGAACCGGCCCGGTAGCGGCCACCGCCCCCAGCCCGCCCGCCGACAGGGTGATGCCGTTCATCAGCGGCAGGCGCGGCGCCGGATACCATTGCACGTTGGCCTTGAGCGCCGCCATCAGGCAGGCCGACACCCCCAGCCCCACCAGCGCCCGCCCCAGGATCAGCGTGCCCGCCGTCTCGGCCAGGGCGAAGGCGGCGGCCCCGGCCACCGCGAACATCAGCATGGCCGCTTCCACCCGGCGCGGCCCGAAGCGATCGAGCAACAGCCCCAGCGGCAGTTGGAACGAGCCGAAGGTCAGGAAATACATGGCCGTCATCAGCCCCAGGTCGCCGGCATCCAGATGGACGGCGCGGCTGATGTGGGGGGCCAGCACGGCATTGACGGTGCGGAACAGGAACGAGAGAAAATAGCCGGCGGCAAAAGGCGCCAGAACGCGCACGGCCAAGGTTCCGGCCGTCAGTTCCGGCCGCGTGGACACCGTCATGCTTCCCCCAGGTTCCATCATTCCGGGGGAAGCCTAGCACAGGCGGGCGATTTTACACGCGCACC
>DATGXU010000434.1:0-3043 GCA_035298685.1 Magnetospirillum sp.
AGGGCATCGCGAGAAAGCCGGGCGAACGCCTGCTCAGCCTCTTCTGCTATGACAACCCCGCCCTGCCGCGCCTGCTGCGAGGCCTGGCGGACCAGGCCACCCTGATCCTGGCCTGCCCCGGGCCCGGCAGCCGCCAGCTGAGCACGCTTCATGAGGCCGGAGCCCTGCCAGGCAATCTGCGGATCCAGCACCTGCCCTTTCTGCCGCAGGACGAGTTCGATCAGTTGCTGCGGGCCTGCGACCTGAACCTGGTGCGCGGCGAGGATTCATTCGTTCGCGCCCAGTGGGCCGGACGTCCCTTCGTCTGGCATATCTACCCTCAGGAGGACGGCGCCCACGAAGCCAAGCTGCAGGCCTTCATGGACCGGGCCTTTGCCAGCATGGACGACCGACAGCGGGCCGGCTGGGAATCCCTGTGGCGCGGCTGGAACGGGCTGGCGGCAGGTTCGACCGCCGACGGCCCGCTACGATTGCCCGCGCTGGAGGAAGCCGCCGCCGCCTTCCTGGCCTGGCGCTCGGCGCTGTTGACGCAGGTCGACCTTGTGACGCAATTGCAGGCATTCCTGCAGCAATGAAGCGGCTGCTTGCGGCGCCCCGCGAGCACTTCGGGCTAGAATAGGCAGCTTTGCCGCGTCGACCCCTGCCTTTAGCTTCTTGACTGGAGTCCCGGGTGCGCGAGCTGCGATGCGAGGGTCGAGCCTGCGTGGTCAGGTGAACTCGGCTTGAACGTCGCCCAGAGTTGGCGGTCGGGAGTTCTCTCAGCAGACCGCTCAAGACATCGCTCCCAATCAAGACATCAGCAAGACAACACCATGAAACTCGCTCAGGAAATCCGCGCCGGCAACGTGATCATGCAGGGCAAGGACCCGATGGTCGTTCTGAAGACCGAATACAGCCGCGGCGGCCGCGGCGCCGCCACCGTGCGCATGAAGATGAAGAACCTGCTGAACGGCGCAGGCGCTGAAGTCGTCTTCAAGGCCGACGACAAGATGGACCAGATCATCCTGGACAAGAAGGAGTGCACCTACACCTACTTCGCTGACCCGATGTACGTGTTCATGGACACCGAATACAACCAGTTCGAGGTCGAGGCCGAGAACATGGGCGACACCCTGAACTACCTCGACGACAACATGGGCGTCGAAGTGGTGTTCTATGACGGCAAGGCCATCTCCGTCGAACTGCCCACCACCGTCGTGCGCGAGATCGAGACCGAGCCCGCCGTCAAGGGCGACACCTCCGGCAAGGTCATGAAGCCCGCCCGCATCAAGGGCACCGGCTTCGAGATCCCCGTGCCCCTGTTCGTGGAAAACGGCGACAAGATCGAAATCGATACCCGCACCAACGAGTACCGCAAGCGCGTCTAAGCTTCGGCTCAACACGCATGACAAAGGCGCCTCCGGGCGCCTTTTGTTTTGCGGCACACCCCCGCTTCAGTCGTCAAAGTGCAGGCGGCAAGCCAAGCGCCGCCAACATCCCATCCTGCAGGGGCGAAAAAAAACCCCGCCGAGGCGGGGATTTCTTCAAGCATCAGCGAACTGATTACTTCTTGGCGCGGGTACCGACCACTTCGATTTCCACGCGACGGTTCTTGGCGCGGCCTTCGGTGGTCTTGTTGTCGGCCACGGGCTGCTTCTCGCCCTTGCCTTCGGTGTAGACGCGGTTCTTCTCGATGCCCTTGCCGACCAGATAGGCCTTCACGGCTTCGGAGCGGCGCACCGACAGCTTCTGGTTGTACTCGTCAGAGCCCACGCTGTCGGTGTGACCGACGGCCACGATCACTTCCAGATTGATGCCGGCGGTCTTGGACACCAGATCGTCCAGCTTGGCCTTGCCTTCGGGCTTCAGCACAGCCTTGTCGAAGTCGAACAGGGCGTCAGCGGCGAAGGTGACCTTCTCGCTCTGGACCACGGGCGGGACGACGGGCTTGGGCGGCTCGACCGGAACGACGGGCTTGGGCGGCTCGACCGGCTTCGGCGGTTCAACCTTCTTGACTTCCGGCTTCAGCGCGCCATCGCAATCCTTGGCGGCGGTGGCGGGCGTCCAGAAGTTGTTGCGCCAGCAGTATTCGTTGCTGCCGTTCTTCCACACGGTGCCGTCGTTCGAGCGCCAGTTGTCGACGTTCTGGGCGAAGGCACCAGACGACAGGACAGCAGCCACTGCGAAGAGCGACGCCACACGGTTCAATTTCTTCATGTTTATCCTCTCAAGGAAAGACGCAGTTGCCCTGCGAAATGTCCGGATCTTTGAAATGCCAAGCAGAATCCATACGGCCAATGCCAAGGGTTTCCACTAGGGACTCAGCAATTGTGCCATAGCACTCAGGACGTTCAGCATTCTGCTGCCTACCTGTCGAAAGCCATGGATCCATGTTGTGCGAGAGCGACATGCCGGCCAGCATAGAATCAGCCCTTCCCGTCCGTACCAGATTCGGCGCCGGTTCGCACCAGGCGCCGCAACGCGCATGACTCAGTTCGCCAAGGAAACCCTGCCCATCAGCCTCGAAGAGGAAATGCGGCGCTCCTACCTCGACTACGCGATGAGCGTGATCGTGGGCCGAGCCCTCCCGGATGCCCGGGACGGCCTGAAGCCCGTGCATCGCCGGGTGCTCTATGCGATGCACGAACTGAACAACGATTGGAACCGGCCTTACAAGAAGTCGGCCCGTATCGTCGGCGACGTGATCGGTAAGTACCACCCTCACGGCGACAGCGCGGTCTATGACACCATCGTTCGCCTGGCCCAGGATTTCTCGCTGCGTCACATGCTCGTGGACGGTCAGGGCAATTTCGGTTCCATCGACGGCGACAACGCCGCGGCGATGCGTTACACCGAAATCCGCCTGGACAAAATCGCCCACGAAATGCTGGCGGACATCGACAAGGAAACTGTCGATTACGGCCCCAACTACGACGGTTCCGAGAAGGAGCCCCTGGTTTTGCCGACCCGGCTGCCGAATCTGCTGGTCAATGGCTCGGCGGGTATTGCGGTGGGTATGGCCACCAATATCCCGCCGCACAACCTCAACGAGGTGGTCGACGCC
>DATGXU010000435.1:0-3179 GCA_035298685.1 Magnetospirillum sp.
CATGCTGGACGGCGGCTTCGCCGGCTCGATCGTGAACAACTCGTCGTGGACCGCCCACGGCGGAATGCCTTGGACATCGGCCTACGCCGCCACCAAGGCCGGCATCGACGCCCTCGCCCGCGCGGTGGCCCTGGAAGTGGGCGGCTCGGGCATCCGCGTGAACAACGTCGCCCCCGGCGTGATCGACACGCCCATGTCCCGCCGCGCGCTGGGCGAAACCGACCGCATGCCCTTTGCCCAGCACGCCGCCATGCGAAGGCTGGGACTGCCCGAAGACGTCGCGGACGCCGTCGCCTGGCTGCTCTCGGACGACGCCCGGTTCGTGACCGGACAAAGCATCCTCGTCGACGGCGGCTACACCATCGGCGGACGAAGGCCCTGAAGCAGTGCCGGAACCCTATTATTTGTTGTAGGAAATAGCGCCAACCCCGTGGAAACAGCCGTACCTTCCTGATGATAAACGATTATCCAGACCGGACAGGACGGCAACGGGGATGGCGCGGGGTCAGACTGCAAACTTATCCACAAACCCCGTGGATTGCCCCCGAATTTACCGGCGCTTGACAACGGATTGCCAAGGGGGGAGGCTCGACCGTCTCCGCTGGTGGGAGCGGATTGAGACCTTCGCGCCCTTCCAAGGGAAGGATGTGTACAAGGCTCGACCGTCTCCGCTGGTGGGAGCGGATTGAGACTTCAGGGGGACATCAAGTCCCTGAATACGACGGCTCGACCGTCTCCGCTGGTGGGAGCGGATTGAGACATGACAATAATCCAGAAGTAAGTCCCAACGTTGTCTTTCGGGCTCGACCGTCTCCGCTGATGGGAGCGGATTGAGACTTGATGTCCTGGCTGTAGCCGGTGCCCTTGTGAGGCTCGACCGTCTCCGCTGATGGGAGCGGATTGAGACGAAAGGACCGAACCCATTGCTTGCTGGTTTCGGCTCGACCGTCTCCGCTGATGGGAGCGGATTGAGACTTCATGTAATTGAGGATCACCTTGACGGGCTGGCTCGACCGTCTCCGCTGACGGGAGCGGATTGAGACATCCAGTCGCGGATCTTTTGCTTGTCGAGCGAGACTCAACCACCTCCGCTGACGGGAGCGGATCGGGCGGCGCGGGTCACGCCCGTGTCTGGACCTTCAGCCGGTCGGTGACGGTTGCCGTGCAAAATTCTCATCTGGTTGCGTCGTCCGATTCATGCCACCATAGGGTGCGGACACCTGCCCTGGGTGGAGAATGGCGGATGTATCGGATTTTTGGCCCGAAAATGTGGATCGCCGTGACCGCCTATGTGGCGGCAGCGGTCGCATCCATGTTCGCCATGATCGATTACAACCCGCCGCTTGGAACCGCAGTCCTGATGGTCCAGGCCATGGTGGCCGCCATCTTCATGACGCCGCTATGGCGCTGGTTCTGGCGTCGCTTCCCACTTTTGAACCGCTTGGTCTTCCCGGACCTGAACGGAGAGTGGGACGTGGTCAGCACGGGAAATTACCCTAGAATTCGCCGCCTGCTCGATGCCGCGGTGCGGAGGGCCGACCCCATCGACATGGAGTTCGCTCCCGAGGACGAACTTCCCGAGCTGTCGCCAATCCATCTGAGGCCCCAATGCCTTATGACCCAACACTAACTGTCACGTTATACTACCTATGCAGGCGGGACACTTCCGGGACACTGAATTTCGGGAAAAATAGCTAAGCCGTTGAAAAGATTGGCGTCCCCACGGGGTTTCGAACCCCGGTTGCCGCCGTGAGAGGGCGAGTCGTTAACAGCCAGAATGACGCGGATACCCGCCACTGTTTCGCTATAGCATTGATTTAATTGGCTTTTTCATCCCCCATCATTCCTCATCAAATTTCTTGCGTCCTCGCTGAAAATCGCAAATTTGTCCCGCTTTTTGTCCCACGGGACAGGCCGTTCAGCTTGTCACTTGCGTTCTCAGCCAAGCTGACCATAATGACCTCGTCCTCCTCGACCCATTGAGTGTCGCCGGGAGCTCTCCCAGGATGGACAGCAGGCGCCCAGCGCCTCGCCGGTGTGCGGACCAAGCCCGGCTAATCCCTCCCGGATTCCGTCCGATGCACGACAAAATCACCAGCCGTCGCCGTCCTCTCATGCCGGCCAGCCAACGTACCGCCTGGACGCGGCAAGACCTTCTGACGCTTTTCCCCTTTTCCTACAATTTCTGGGCAAAGGTGCCCCATGGCGTTCTGCCCTGCGTACGGGACGGAAAGAACTACGTCTACGACGCATGTGATGTGATCGATTTCCTGGGCCGTCTCAAATGGACAAGCCTTGAGGCGCTCGTTACGGCGGCGGGCACAAGCGTGCCCAAAGGGCGAAAACGTGGCCGGCCAAGCAAGAAGCCTTAACGGCAAGCGCGCTAAGAGCTAAACCGGTTCACGCGCCACAGCTGGTTACCACAGAGGTCTTGGGCGAGAAGCAGAAGCAACCGCCCATGGCCTTCCCCGGCGCCGACACAACCGTCGCCGGACAGCATGACCTGCCCTCCACGCCGTCCTTCCAAATAGCGGCAATATAACGGCAGCCTCCCGCATCGCTTGCACTTGAAGCGGCGCAATCGCGGTGAGATCATCACCGTCGCGTGAGCCATTGCCTCAGGCGCGGGGGGTAGCTTCGGGGAATAGGTCATCACCCCGCAGCCGACGTTCGGAACGGTTTAACAGGGCAGGTCATGTTACATCAGCGCGTTTCGGAACCAACCAACGACCTAAGACGGCGGCTGGCCGAACCGGTCCGTCGGATCGATCTGGAGATGGCGACGCGGGAATGGCACCACGCGCGCATCGAGGTTCGCTGCGCCGGGTGGGCCGATTTGGCCGACGATCCACGCACACCGGCCCGGCTGCGCGGCGCACTGGGCCGACAATTGGCCGAGGCCGCCTCGCCCGAGGCGCGCGCCGAAAGACCGTGCCCGTGGCAACCGGCCTGCGCCCTCGATGTGCTGTTCGGCAATCACGGCAAGGTGGCCGGAGGCCTGGAAATTCCCAAGCCTTATGTGGTCGCCGCAAGGCGGGACGGGGGCGACCTGCTGGCGGAAGTGACATTGTTCGGCTTTGCCGCCGACCTAGCCGAAGTGGCGGCCGAAGCGTTGGTGCGCGGGCTGCGCGTCGGCCTGGCCCTCGTTGAGCCGTTCCAGAAGTTCTTCCGGCGAGGTA
>DATGXU010000436.1:0-13411 GCA_035298685.1 Magnetospirillum sp.
GCCCAGCCTGCCGCCAAGCCCATGCCGCTGCTGGCCGGTGCCGCCCGCACCATGCCGGCGCCGCCGCGCAATTTGAACGCCGGCACTGGGGCGCCGCTGCCGCAGGTGACCGTGCCGGTGTCCAACAGCGGTTCGCGGTCCAACATGCCGATCACCGGGCGCTCGCCGCAGGCGGCCATGAATGCCGCCGCCGCGCAGCGCGCGGTCGCCGGCCAGGGCAATCTGTCCGGCCACCCCATGCTGCCGCCCACCGACGCCAACGGCCAGACCGCCGCCTCGCCCGACTGGTTCACCACCGCCTGGGGGCAGGCGCTGGACAAGTATCAGCGCGCCAACCAGCGCAACGACAAGGCGGCGACCGGCGCCGCCACCTCGACGCTGCAATAGGGCTAAACATAAATCTAGATCAGCCGTAATCGCGCGCGCCGAAGATGGCCGAGCCCACCCGCACATGGGTGGCGCCCTCGGCGACGGCGACGTCGAAATCGCCGCTCATGCCCATGCTGAGCACGGCGAGGCCATTGCGCGCCGCCATTTCGGCCAGCATGCGGAAATGGGGGGCGGGGTCTTCATCCACCGGCGGAATGCACATCAGGCCGACCACCGGCAGCTGGTATTCCATGGCGCACAGCCGCAGCATGGAATCCACAGAATCGGGATGCAACCCGGCCTTTTGCGGCTCGTTGCCGGTGTTGACCTGCAGCAGGCAGGGCACCTGGCGGCCGCTGCGCGCCATTTCGTCGGCCAGGGCGCGGGCCAGCTTGGGGCGGTCCACCGTTTCGATCATGTCGAACAGCGCCACCGCCTCGCGCACCTTGTTGGTTTGCAGCGGGCCGATCAGATGCAGTTCCACGTCGGGAAAGGCGTCTTTCAGCTCGGGCCATTTGCCCTTGGCTTCCTGCACCCGGTTCTCGCCGAAGATACGGTGGCCGGCATCCAGCGCCGGGCGGATGGCTTCGGCGGGATGGGTCTTGGATACGGCGACCAGGGTGACGTCGTCGGCGCCACGCTGGGCGGCGGCGGCGGATTGGGCGATGCGCTGCTTGACAGCGGCCAAGGCGTGGGGAATGTCGGACAAGGTGAACCCTAAGGCGGTGAAAAGCGCCATGACCCTAGCAAACCTGGCCCGCTGGAAAAAGGGTGGGCGCATGCCGGCGCTGACTCTGGTGACCGACGAACGCCGCCTGCCCGATCCGGCGGCGGCCATGGCCGCCCTGCCGCCCGGCTCGGCGGTGCTGTTTCGCCATTACCGGGCGGCCGACCGCGCCCAGGTGGCTCGGCGGCTGGCCGGTCTGGCCCGTCAGCGGCGGCTGGTCTTCCTGGTGGCGGGGGCGGATTGGCGGCTGGCCCAGGCGGTGGGTGCCGATGGCGTGCATCTGCCCGAGGGGGTGGCGCGCGCCTTGGTGGCGCCGGGTCTGCGGCTGTGGTGCCGGCGGGGAAAGATGCTGACGGTGGCCTGTCACGACCGGCGGGCGCTGGCGCGGGCGGCGGCGTTGGCGGCCGATGGGGCGTTGCTGTCGCCGGTATTTCCCACCGCCAGCCATCCCGGCGCCCCGGTGCTGGGGGCCACCCGCTTCGCCTTGTGGGCGGCGCGGGCAAAGCTGCCGGTGGTCGCCCTGGGCGGGGTGGGGCCGGGGACGTTGCGGTGCGTGCGCATGGCGGCCGGCATCGCCGGCATCGGCCTGTTCGGCCGCCCCCAATGAAAAAGCCCCCGCCGAAGCGGGGGCCTGATCGTCAGTCTCAGTCCTTGGCGGCGCGTTCCGCCTTCTTGCGCTCGTTGGGGTCGCGCAGACGCTTGCGCAGGCGGATGGACTTGGGCGTCACCTCCACCAGCTCGTCGTCCTGAATGTAGGCGATCGCCTGTTCCAGGCTCATCTTGCGCGGCGTGGTCAGGCGCACCGCCTCGTCCTTGCCGGCGGCGCGGATGTTGGTCAGCTGCTTGGCCTTCAGCGGGTTGACTTCCAGGTCGTTGCCGCGCGAATGCTCGCCGATGATCATGCCTTCATAGATCTTGACGCCGGCCGGAATGAACATCGGGCCGCGATCTTCCAGGTTCCACAGCGCATAGGCCACCGCTTCGCCGGTGGCGTTCGAGATCAGCACGCCGTTGCGGCGGCCCTCGATGGCGCCCTTATAGGGGGCGTAGCCATGGAACACGCGGTTCATCAGGCCGGTGCCGCGGGTGTCGGTCAGGAACTCGCCGTGATAGCCGATCAGGCCACGCGACGGCGCCAGGAAGGTGATGCGGGTCTTGCCGCCGCCCGACGGACGCATGCCGGTCAGTTCCGCCTTGCGCAGGGTCATCTTTTCGACCACCACGCCCGAGAACTCTTCGTCCACGTCCACGAACACTTCCTCGATCGGCTCCATGCGTTCGCCGTCTTCGCTGGTCTGGAACAGCACGCGCGGACGCGACACCGACAGTTCGAAGCCTTCGCGGCGCATGGTCTCGATCAGCACGCCCAGCTGCAATTCGCCGCGGCCGGCCACCTCGAAGGCGTCCCTCGAGGCCTGCTCGGTGATGCGGATGGCGACGTTGGACTCGGCTTCGCGGGCCAGACGGGCGCCGATGACGCGGCTGGTGACCTTGTCACCCTCGGTGCCGGCCAGCGGGCTGTCGTTGACCGAGAAGATCATGGCCAGGGTCGGCGGATCGATGGGCTGGGCCTTCAGCGGCTCGGTCACTTCCGGCGCGCAGAGGGTGTCGGCCACGGTCGGCTTGGTCATGCCCGAGATGCAGACGATGTCGCCGGCCTCGGCCTGATCCACCGGCACGCGCTCGATGCCGCGGAAGGCCAGGATCTTGGCGGCGCGGAACTGCTCGATCAGGTTGCCTTCGCGGTCCAGGCCCTTGACCGCCATGTTGGTCTTGACCACGCCGGTGTGGATGCGGCCCGTCAGGATGCGGCCCAGATAGGGGTCGGCTTCCAGGGTGGTGGCCAGCATCGAGAACGGCTTTTCGACGTCGCGGGTCGGCGGCGGCACATGGCGCACGATCAGGTCGAACAGCGCCGACAGGTCCTTGCGCGGGCCTTCCAGCGAGTCGTCGGCCCAGCCATCGCGGCCCACCGCGAACATGGTGGGGAAGTCCAGCTGCTCGTCATTGGCGTCCAGCGCCGCGAACAGGTCGAAGCACTCGTCGTGCACCTCGTGCGGACGGGCGTCGCCACGGTCCACCTTGTTGATGACGACGATGGGCTTGAGGCCCAGGCCCAGCGCCTTGCCGGTGACGAACTTGGTCTGCGGCATCGGGCCTTCGGCCGCGTCCACCAGCACCACCACGCCGTCCACCATGGACAGGATGCGCTCGACCTCGCCGCCGAAATCGGCGTGGCCGGGGGTGTCGACGATGTTGATGCGGATGCCCTTCCATTCGACCGAGGTGCACTTGGCCAGAATGGTGATGCCGCGTTCCTTTTCCAGGTCGTTCGAGTCCATCACCCGCTCGGCCACCTGCTGGTTTTCGCGGAAGGTGCCGGACTGCTTGAGCATGGCGTCGACAAGGGTGGTCTTGCCATGGTCGACGTGGGCGATGATGGCGATGTTTCTGAGTTCCATGGGACTTTCGTTACGCGGTCTGAGCGGAATTGAGGGATGAAATGCTGTAGATGGGGCCGAGCTTCTCGGTCGCCACCTCGGACAGCGGGCGTTCGGGGCGGGCGCCGATATGCGAGATCACCTCGCCGGCGGCAAGGCCGCCCAACAAGGCGCATGTGGCGAGGTCGCGGCCCTGTGTAAAGCCGTACAGGAAGCCGGCGGCATAAAGATCGCCGGCGCCGGTGGTGTCGACCACCCTAAGGCCGGCTTCGGCGGCGACCACATGGACGTCGTCGGCGGTCACCACCACCGAGCCCTTGGCGCCCCGGGTGATGGCAGCCACACGGGCATGGGCGCGCACCTGGCGCACCGCGTCGTCGAAATCGGTGGTCTGGTACAGCGAGGTGATCTCGGCCTCGTTGGCGAACAGGATGTCGACGTGGCCGCTGACCAGCTCGGCGAAGGCGGCGCGGTGGCGATCGACGCAGAACGGATCGGACAGCGACAGCGACACCATGCGGCCGGCCTTGTGGGCGGCGTCGGCGGCCTTGAGGAAGGCGCGCTTGGCCAGCGGCGGGTCGTACAGATAGCCTTCCAGATAGGTGACGGCGGAAGCGGCGATCACCCCGTCGTCGACGTCGTCGGGGGTCAGCTCGATGCAGGCGCCCAGATAGGTCAGCATGGTGCGCTGGGCGTCGGGGGTGACCAGCACGAAGCAGCGCGCGGTCGACGGCCCGCCCTGGGCGGCGGCGGTATGGAAGTCCACGCCCGCCTTGCGGATGTCGTGGCCGAACACCTGGCCCAGCTGGTCGTCCTTGACCTTGCCCATATAGGTGGCCTTGCCGCCCAGCGAGGCGACGCCGACGATGGTGTTGGCCGCCGAACCGCCCGAACACTCGATGCCCGGCGGCAGTTGCTCGTAGATGCGTTCCGCCTGCTCGGCGTCGATCAGGGTCATGACGCCCTTGGCCAAGCCAAGCGTTTCCAGCAAGGAATCGTCGGCATGGACCAGCACGTCCACGATCGCGTTGCCGATGCCGGCGACGTGATACCGGGTATCCACCATGATGTCGTTCTCTTTGATCTCGCGCGAGGGCCGGCGGCAAGCAGCGGGCGGCCATTTGGCGGCGCAGTATAACCACAGCGCCGCCTGGAACAATAAAAAACGCCCTGGACGGCCAGATTGTGGCGGCGGCCAGCCAAACGCCCCCTTGGCCCGGCCGTGCCGGCGTGGTTGAATGAGGGCATGCCGACTGCATTATTCAAGGCCTTCGCCCAATTGTTCGATCCCGCCCTGCGCCGCGTGGTGGGGATCGGCGTGCTGGGCGCATTGGGAACCTATCTGGCGCTGGTGGCGCTGGTGTGGGTGACCCTGCCGCACATCACCTTTTTCGAGGATGGCTGGGCCGACACCGGCACCGGCATCGCGCTCGGCTTCGCCGCCCTGGTGCTGCCGATCCTGTTCTTTCCGGCCATGGTGACGCTGATCATGGGCGTGATGCTGGACGGCGTCGCCGATGCGGTCGAGGCACGGCATTATCCCCAGCTCAACTGGCCGCGCCCGCAAAAATGGACCGAGATCGTCGGCGGAACATTGCGCTTCATGGCCGTGACGGTGGTCATCAACGTGCTGGCGCTGCCCATCTACATCGTGCTGATGATCACCGGCTTCAGTCTGGTTCTGGCCATCGGCATCAACGGCTATCTGCTGGGGCGGGAATATTTCGAACTGGTGGCGGCGCGCCGGCTTGATCCGGCCCAGGTGAAACGCTGCTTCAACGACAATCACGGCCGGCTGTGGCTGGCCGGCGCGGTGATCGCCGTGCTGTTCTCGATGCCGTTCGTGAACTTGGTGGCCCCGGTGGTCGCCACCGCCTTCATGGTGCACCTGTTCCAATCGTTGCGGCGTCAGAAAGACCTGATATAGTCCGAGGGAACTTCTCGCCCCGGACCGCCCCATGCGCCTTGTTCGCCTTGCCGCTTTCGCGCCGCTCGTCCTTCTTGTCGCCTGCGGCGGCAATCCTCAACGCGGCGGGGCGGCGCTTGGCCCCGACCAGGCCAAGGTGGACGCGTCGCGCGACGGTCAAGCCGTCCTGTTGCCGGGTGGCACCGGCGCCGATCCCAACCGTCTGAAAGGCCTGTCGCCCACCCAGGTGCATGCCGTGCTGGGCAAGCCCATGTTCACCCGCCGCGACGCGCCCGCCGAAATCTGGCAATACCGGGGCCGCGCCTGCACTATCGACCTGTTCCTGTACGACGAAGGCGGCAGCCAGACCGTGACCCATGTGGCCGTGCGCAGCCGGCAGCCGGTCAGCGACAGCCAGTGCATGGGCGAACTGGTCAGCCGCCGCGACGGCAATCCGTCGAGCTGACGCGCCGGTTCTTCCTCTTCAGGCGGTGGTCTTCTCGGGCCACGCGCACAGATCGCTGACCACGCAGTCGGGGCAGTTGGGCTTGCGCGCGGTGCAGGTATAGCGGCCGTGCAGGATCAGGTAGTGGTGGGCGTCGCGGCCCCAGCGGGCGGGCGTGGCCGCCAGCAGCTTTTCCTCGACCTCCAGCGGCGTCTTGCCCGGCGCCAGGCCGGTGCGGTTGCCGACGCGGAAGCAATGGGTGTCCACCGCGATGGTGGGCTCGCCAAAGGCCACGTTCAGCACCACGTTGGCGGTCTTGCGCCCCACCCCCGGCAGCGCCTCGAGCGCGGCGCGGTCGTGCGGCACCTGCCCGCCATGGCGGCTGACCAGTATTTCCGACAGCGCGATGACGTTCTTGGCCTTGGTCTTGAACAGGCCGATGGTGCGGATGGCCTCGCGCAACGAATCCTCGCCCAAGGCCAGCATCTGTTCCGGCGTGGTGACGCGGGCGAACAGCGGCGCGGTCGCCTTGTTCACGCCGGCGTCGGTGGCCTGGGCCGACAGCACCACCGCCACCAGCAGGGTATAGGGATTGACGTAATCCAGCTCGCTCTTGGGATTGGGCATCCTGGCGGCAAGGCGGGCATAGAATTCGTCAACCTGGGCGGGGGTCATCGGGGACTACTCCGGAACGTCGCGGGCCTACAGGGACGGGATTTAACCACAGAGACGGCGGCGCGCTAAACGAATGTGCCGTCGCCCGCTTTCCCCGCCGGCGGGACCAGGAATTCCCCGGCCGGGTCGTGCCCGGCAAACCGCCGCTGCGCCAGCGGGCGCGAGTTCACCGCGTAACAATAGGCGCAGCCGTGCGGGCAAGTGTCGTAGTCGCCGATGTCGCGGCTTTCGTGGCACAGGCAGCCGGGGCGGTTGCCCTTGACCTTGGCGACGATGGCACGGGGCTGGCCCCAGCCGGCGGCCACGTCCTCCAGCCGGGTGGCGTCGACGCAGGCGGCGGCGGCGGTTCCCGGCACCACATAGTCCGGTTGCGAGCACAGCGTCAGCCGCATGCCATGGGTTTCGGCCATGCCGGCCAGTTCGGCGGCCAGGGCGCGCTTGGCGTCGTCGTCCTCGTCGCCCCAGGTGAAGCCGTGGGTGCGGGCGGCGCTGTCCAGGTTGCGGGCGGTCTTCTTATAAAGGGTGGCGAACGAAACCACCGCTTCGTCCACCGCTCCCGCCAGCCCCGCCGCCAGCCGGGCGAAATTGGCGCGGTGAAAGGCCGGCGGGGTCAGGCTGCTGAACACGATGGGGTCGTAGCGCCACACCACCGCACGGGGGCCGAAGGCGGCGGCCAGGGCGCGGATATGGCCCATGGCGCGCTCGGCATCGACGACCGAGCGTTCCAGCGCGCGCGGATAGCCGGTGACGGTGTATTGCACCACGAAGGGCAGGCCGGCATCGCGCACCAGCCGCAAGGCCCGCTGGAACGGCCCGGCATTGCGGGTCCAGAACACGAAACCGTCCACGCCCTGGCGCAGCGGCACGGCGGAAACCTGCCGGCCATAGGGGTTGACCACCTTGGCGAAGCCGGCGCGGAAGCGGTTTTCGAACCATTCGCCGTAGAACGCCGGGATGTCGGTGCGATAGCTGGCGGAAATGATCATGCGTTCGCGCGCCTCCCGATGTTGCAGGCTCCCGACACCACCCTATATAACGCCGGTGTGACGCGGAACCCGCGTAGCACGGTTTGTTGATCCATTTTCCCAACGGGGGTTTCGGCGGTTGCCGCTCTGCCCTTGAGGACCGCCGGGACCGGCCGCATCGATAAGAGGAAGACATGAGCAAAGTCATTGGCATCGACCTGGGCACCACCAATTCCTGCGTGGCCGTGATGGAGGGCAAGGCTGCCCGCGTCATCGAAAACGCCGAGGGCATGCGCACCACGCCCTCCATGGTCGCTTTCGCGGATTCGGGCGAGCGTCTGGTTGGCCAGCCGGCCAAGCGTCAGGCGGTCACCAACCCGACCAACACCCTGTTCGCCATCAAGCGCCTGATCGGCCGCCGCTTCGATGATCCGGTCACCAAGAAGGACATGAACCTGGTGCCGTATCACATCGTGAACGGCGAGAACGGCGACGCCTGGGTGGATGCCGGCGGCAAGAAGCAGAGCCCCAGCCAGATTTCCGCCTACATCCTGACCAAGATGAAGGAAACTGCCGAGGCGTATCTGGGCGAAAGCGTGACCCAGGCGGTGATCACCGTCCCGGCCTATTTCAACGACGCCCAGCGTCAGGCCACCAAGGACGCCGGCCGCATCGCCGGCCTGGAAGTGCTGCGCATCATCAACGAACCGACCGCTGCCGCTCTGGCCTATGGCATGGAGAAGAAGGGCGCGGGCACCATCGTCGTCTACGACCTGGGTGGCGGCACCTTCGACGTGTCGGTGCTGGAAATCGGCGACGGCGTGTTCGAGGTCAAGTCCACCAACGGCGACACCTTCCTGGGCGGCGAAGACTTTGACGCCCGTATCATCGACTACCTGGCCGACGAGTTCAAAAAGGAACAGGGCATCGACCTGCGCAGCGACCGTCTGGCCCTGCAGCGCCTGAAGGAAGCCGCCGAAAAGGCCAAGATCGAGCTGTCCTCGTCCATGCAGACCGAGGTCAACCTGCCGTTCATCACCGCCGACGCCTCGGGCCCCAAGCACCTGAACATCAAGCTGACCCGCGCCAAGCTGGAAGCTCTGGTGGAAGATCTGGTCGCCCGCACCGTCGAGCCGTGCAAGGCGGCGCTGAAGGATGCCGGCATCAAGGCCAGCGAAATCGACGAGGTCATCCTGGTCGGCGGCATGACCCGCATGCCCAAGATCCAGGAAGTGGTGAAGGAATTCTTCGGCCGCGAGCCCCACAAGGGCGTCAATCCCGACGAAGTGGTCGCCATCGGCGCCGCCATCCAGGGCGGCGTGCTGAAGGGTGAGGTCAAGGACGTCCTGCTGCTCGACGTGACCCCGCTGTCGCTGGGCATCGAGACCCTGGGCGGCGTGTTCACCCGCCTGATCGACCGCAACACCACCATCCCGACCCGCAAGAGCCAGGTGTTCTCGACCGCCGAGGACAACCAGACCGCCGTGACCATCCGCGTGTTCCAGGGCGAGCGCGAAATGGCCGCCGACAACAAGATGCTGGGCCAGTTCGACCTGATGGGCATTCCGTCCGCTCCGCGCGGCGTGCCGCAGATCGAGGTGACCTTCGACATCGACGCCAACGGCATCGTCAACGTCCAGGCCAAGGACAAGGCCACCGGCAAGGAACAGCAGATCCGCATCCAGGCCTCGGGCGGCCTGTCGGATGCCGATATCGACCGCATGGTCAAGGAAGCCGAGGCCCACTCGGCCGACGACAAGAAGCGCAAGGAAACGGTGGAAGCCCGCAACCACGCCGACGGTCTGGTGCACAGCACGGAAAAGAGCCTGAAGGAATTCGGCGACAAGGTCGAACCCAGCCTGAAGGCCGACATCGAGCGTGACGTCGCCGCCCTCAAGGCGGTGATGGACGGCGACGACCCGGCCGCCATCAAGGCCAAGACCGAGGCCCTGATGCAGTCGTCCATGAAGCTGGGCGAAGCCATGTACAAGGCCCAGGAAGCGGCCGGCGGCGCCCAGCCGGGTCAGGCCGGCGGCCAGGCCGGTGGCCAGGACGGCACCGTCGTCGATGCCGATTTCGAGGAAGTGGACGGCGACAAGAAGGGCAAGTAAGCCCGCCTTCGTCGATGTCTCGGGCTGGCCGCCCCGGAGGAATTATATTCCCCGGGGCGGTCGGCTGTGATCAACCCGTCTGACCAGCGAAAGACCGCATGAGCAAGCGCGACTATTACGAGGTCCTCGGTTGCGAGCGCAACGCCTCGGCCGACGAACTGAAAAAGGCCTACCGCAAGCTGGCCATGCAGTTCCATCCCGACCGCAATCCCGACGATCCCAGCGCCGCCGACAAGTTCAAGGAATTGAACGAAGCCTACGACGTGCTGAAGGACGAGCAGAAGCGCGCGGCCTATGACCGCTTCGGCCATGCCGCCTTCGATGGTGGCGGACGCGGCGGCGGCGGCGGTTTCGCCGATTTCGGTTTCGGCGGCGGTGGCGGCGGCGGCTTCTCGGATCTGTTCGAGGAGATGTTCGGCGACTTCATGGGCGGCGGCGGTGGCCGTCGCGGTCAGGCCTCGGGCCGGGGCGCCGATCTGCGCTTCAACATGGAAATCAGCCTGGAAGACGCCTTTGCCGGCAAGTCGGCCACCATCACGGTGCCGTCGTCGGCGCAGTGCGATTCGTGCAATGGCACCGGCGGCAAGGATGGCAGC
This sequence comes from Magnetospirillum sp., assembly GCA_035298685.1. Taxonomy (GTDB): domain Bacteria; phylum Pseudomonadota; class Alphaproteobacteria; order Rhodospirillales; family Magnetospirillaceae; genus Magnetospirillum. The sequence continues at coordinate 10,236 of DATGXU010000436.1, forward strand.
CAGCCGGTGACCTGCCCCACCTGCCATGGCGCCGGCAAGGTGCGCGCGCAGCAGGGCTTCTTCACCATCGAACGCACCTGCCCGACCTGCCAGGGCATGGGCCGCGTCATCAAGGACCCGTGCAAGGTGTGCGGCGGCCAGGGCCGCGTGCGCAAGGACAAGACCCTGCAGGTGCAGGTTCCCGCCGGCGTCGAGGACGGTACCCGCATCCGCCTGTCGGGCGAGGGCGAGGCCGGCATGCGCGGCGCGCCGGCCGGCGATCTTTACATCTTCCTGTCGGTGGTCCAGCACCGTTTGTTCCAGCGCGACGGCGCCAACATCTATTGCCGGGTGCCCATTCCCATGACCACGGCGGCCCTGGGCGGCACCATCGACGTGCCCACCATCGAAGGCACGCTGACCAAGGTCACCATTCCGCCGGGCACCCAGACCGGCAACCAGTTCCGCCTGAAGGGCAAGGGCATGAGCGTGCTGCGCAGCCCGGCGCGCGGCGACATGTTCATCCAGGCGGTGGTGGAAACCCCGGTCAACCTGACCAAGCGCCAGGAAGAGCTGCTGCGCGAGTTCGAATCCGCCGGCGACAACGCCGACGGCAAGCACAACAGCCCGGAAAGCCAAGGCTTCTTCGCCAAGGTCAAGGAGCTGTGGAAGGACCTGACCGAGTAGCTCTAATTCATTGATGACCGAATGGCCGGCTTCCACACGTAAGGGTATACTTGACAGCGATGCCCTTCGCGGATAAAAGCCGTGGCTTGGATAAGTGCGAAATACGGACATATTAATCAATGAGCGTTCGTAGGCCGAATGGCGCTTCGTGGAAGCGGATGACCGAAAAAGAATTGGCGGAGATGGCGGGCTTTTCCGTGGAATCTGACCTGATGCGCCATGAGCCGAATAATTTTGGCCCCGCCGTTGAACGTGCTTACGAGGCACTTCGCTCGCTCGCTGAAAATGATATCGACATCACCGATATCATTCCCTCCATCTGAGTTTGGAAAGTGTCCAAGCCCCCCTCGGTTATAAATGACCAGGCGCACTGGCGCGCGGCCGAACATCTTGCCGACGTTCTAAGGACATGTCTTGCCGCCTACAGGATTGAGGCGGACATTTCCATGCGGATACTGTTCGACGTCATCAAGCGTTGGGACAAAGATATCCGCAGGGTTTCCGAAGTTCAGGACGGGAATGTCAGTGCCGTTAAATACATCGCGTATCAGACATTTTGGTTGAGAAAGCTGAAGCCGGTTACGAGTGCTTTTAGAGTTGCGGATATTGCGGCGGCAGAAGAAAAAAGTAAGCTGTCAGAAGAATCTGCGATGCGGTGGCTCGCTAACCAAGAGGTTATCGACATTAACGAGCAGTTGGCTGTCGCTGTAGCGGTCAAGCATCTTCTATGGTACGCCAAATCTGGAGATTTCCCAGCTCCGTATGCGGCGGGCCAATTCGATGCTAATACCCAGGTTGGGGCGCCGGTCCCCTTCGATGTAGATGCCTTGCGGAGGTACCTGCAGTATTTCCTGAAATACAGTGCGACGAAGCCAACGGGTGCGCAGCGTAAAACTACGCGGGACAACCTTGTGTATAATCTCCGCTACCGTACGTTTGGCCCCCATCATCTAACTCATGTCTTTGAGCAGGCTTTGATGGCTGTGCAGAGCGGCCAGAACATCGTGCCGTAGTGAGCCTCGTCGCTAAAGCGAGAGAGCTGTGGAAGGACCTGACCGAGTAGGCGCTTGTCGCCGCACGGTTCATGCGCATATCATCTGCGCATGAACCGTGCGGGTGCCGCCGTGAATGCTCTGTTCGACCCCAAGGCCGCCAAGAAGGCCTGCAACGTCAGCATCAACGAAGATCTGCTGCGTCAGGCGCGTGCGCTGGGCATCAACCTCAGCCAGACGTTGGAAGCCGAGCTGGAAAAGCGTGTGCGCGAGGCCAAGGCCAAAGCGTGGTATGAGGAAAACAAGGCCGCCATCGATGCCCGCCATCGCTGGGTGGAAGAAAATGGCCTGTTGTCCGACCATTTCCGGATGTTTTAGCCGTGGCCCAGTTCGACGTTTACCGCAATCCGGTGGGCGCCATGGTCAACGTGCCGTTCGTGGTGGATGTGCAATCCGACCATCTGGCGCGGATGCCCACTCGAGTGGTCGTGCCACTGGGACGTCCCGACGCGCTCTTGCAAGCCGTGCGGCGCCTTAATCCGGTACTGGACGTGGACGGCGAATCGCTGATCCTCATCACCGAGCAGGCCTCGGCGCTGCCCGCCCGCGTGTTGGGGCGCAAGGTCGCGTCGCTGGCAGAACACCGCAACGACATCATCGCCGCCCTGGACCTTCTGTTCAACGGCATCTGAGTTTGGAGAAGACTATGAAGATCGGAATCGTCGGCTGTGGCGGCCGCATGGGCAAGATGCTGGTGAATGCCGTGCTCGATACCAAGGGCTGCACCCTGGCCGGTGACACCGGCCGGTCCGGCGGCGATGCCGTGGGGCGCGACATCGGCGATCTGGTGGGCCGCGGTGCCCTGAACGTGCTGGTGGAGTCGGACCCGCGCAAGCTGTTCGAAGTGGCCGACGCGGTGATCGATTTCACTTCTCCCGCCGCCACCGTGCAGCATGCCGCCTTCGCGGCGGAAACCGGCACCGTGCTGATCGTCGGCACCACCGGCCTGTCCAAGGATGACGAGGCCGCGCTGCGCGCCGCCGCCGACCGCGTGCCGGTGGTCTATGCGCCCAATTACAGCGTCGGCGTCAACCTGCTGATGGGCCTGACCGAGCGGGCCGCCGCCATCCTGGCCGAGGATTACGACATCGAGATCGTGGAAATGCACCACCGCCACAAAGTGGACGCGCCGTCGGGTACCGCGCTCGGCCTGGGCCGCGCCGCCGCCGCCGGCCGCCAAGTGGTGCTGGACAGCGTGTGGTGCAAGGCCCGCGACGGCCATCCCGGCGCCCGCCCCAAGGGCGAGATCGGCTTCGCCACCTTGCGCGGCGGCGACGTGGTGGGCGACCACACCGTGTATTTCCTGGGCCAGGGCGAGCGCATCGAGGTGACCCACCGGGCGCACTCGCGCGAGACCTTCGCCCACGGCGCCATGCGCGCCGCCCTGTGGATGAAGGGACAGAAGGGCGGAAAACTGCTCACCATGTCCGACATGCTGGCATGAAGATCGGTCTTCTC
>DATGXU010000437.1:0-12237 GCA_035298685.1 Magnetospirillum sp.
TGGCCAGCACCAGCTCGCGCAGGGTGTCGCCCGCCGACGGCGCCAGCAACGCCGCCAACTGGCGCTGCGGCCCGCGGCCGCTGACGTCGGGGAAGCGCGCCCACAGCGAGGCCTTGGCCAGGCCCACATAATCGGCCGCCGCCAAGGCGTCGGCGTCGGCGCCCGGCTTGACGCCCAGCACCGAGGCGTCGAACGTCACGTCCAACTGGATGCGGGTCTGCACGAAGGCGGTGGCGCCCTTGGACACGATGCTGATCAGCAACAACGCCAGGAACCCCAGGGCGATTGCGATCGCGGCCATGCCCATCAGACGGAAGCGGCGCTCGGCGGCGTAGCGGCGCTTCAACCGACTCGCCACCGTCTCGGCGGTGGGAGCGAAGGTCTGTTCAACCATCTCAGTCATATTGCTCCCTATACTTACGAACCACATGGAGGGCGACGATGTTGAGCGCCAGGGTGACGAAGAACAGCACCAGACCCAGCGCGAAGGCGGCCAGCGTCTTGGGGCTGTCGAATTCCTGATCGCCCACCAGCAGGGTGACGATCTGAACGGTGACGGTGGTCACCGCCTCGAACGGATTGGCGGTCAGCTTGGCCGACAGGCCGGCGGCCATCACCACGATCATGGTTTCGCCGATGGCGCGGCTGACGGCCAGCAGCACGCCGCCGACGATGCCCGGCAGCGCCGCCGGCAGGATCACCAGCTTGACCGTCTCGGATTTGGTGGCGCCCAGGCCGTACGAGCCTTCGCGCAGGGAATTGGGAACGGCGGTGATGATGTCGTCGGACAGCGACGACACGAAGGGGATGATCATGATGCCCATGACCGCGCCGGCCACCAGCGCGCTTTCCGACGCGATCGACAGCCCCAGCGCGCTGCCCAGGTCGCGCACCATGGGGGCGACCGACAGGGCGGCGAAGAAGCCGTAGACCACCGTGGGAATGCCGGCCAGGATTTCCAGCAGCGGCTTGGCCACGGCGCGGAAGCGGGGGGCGGCGTATTCGGCCATGTAGATGGCGCTGAGCAGGCCCAGCGGCACCGCCACCAGCATGGCGATCAGCGAGATCAACGCGGTGCCGGCGAACAGCGGCACGGCACCGAAGGCGCCCGAGCTGCCCACCTGATCGGCGCGGATGGCCATCTGCGGGCTCCAGGTGGTGCCGAACAGGAATTCGGTCACCGACACGTAATGGAAAAACCGCAGCGATTCGAACAGCAGCGACAGCACGATGCCGACGGTGGTGAAAATGGCGGCGGTGGAACAGGCCACCAGGAACACCCGCACCACGCTTTCGACCCGGTTGCGCGCCCGCAGATCGCTTTTGATGCGGCGATAGGCAAAGGCCAGTCCGCCCGACGCCAGCGCCAGCACCAGCGCGGCGATGGCGGCGAACGAGGTGCCGCGCAGCTCGGCATAGCGGCGGGCCGCTTCCTCGACCACCGGCGATGACGCCTGCATGCCGTAGCGGGCGACGTTGCGCACTTCGTTGTAGAGCAGGTTCAACCGCTCGTCGCCCAGTGCCACCGTATCGGCCGGCAGGGCCGCGATCACCAGATGGCGCACCAGGGCGGGCTCGGCGGCCAGCCAGGCGGTCAGCACCAGCAGGGCCGGCAGGCCGCACCACAACGCCACGAAATAACCGTGATAGCGCGGCAGCGAATGCAGATGACGCGGATTGCCGCCGGCCGTGGCCAGCGCCTTTCCGCGTCCCATCCGATAGCCGATGGAGGTCAGCAGCAGCAGGACCACCGTCAGGATGAGCAGTTGCATGGAAAGTCCGTCTTCCTGTGGCGAAAGGCCGCCCCTGCTTTTCAGAAGGGGCGGCCTGCCGGGATTACTTGTTGATGGGGGCCAGCTCGGCGGCTTTCTTCGCCCATTCCTTACGCTCGGCGTCGGGCATGGGGATCAGGCCCTTGTCGACCAGATAGCCGTTGTTGCCCCAGGCCTTCTCGGCGGTGAATTCGGCCAGATATTCCTTGATGCCAGGGATCTGGCCCACATGCGCCTTCTTCACATAGAAGAACAGCGGGCGCGACACCGCGTACTTGCCGGCGGCGATGTTCTCGAAGGTGGGTTCGGAACCATCGACCACCGAGCCCTGGATCTTGTCGCCGTTCTGCTCGAGGTAGCTGTAGCCGAAGATGCCCAGCGCCTTGGGATTGGCTTCCAGCTTCTGGACGATCAGGTTGTCGTTTTCACCGGCGTCGATGTACACGCCGTCTTCACGCAGGCTGCTGAACACGGTCTTGAAGGCCTTTTCGTCGGTCTTCTTCAGGTCCTTCAGCTGGGGAAACGACTCGGCGCCGGCTTCCATCACCAGTTCCAGGAAGGCGTCGCGAGTACCCGAGGTGGGCGGCGGGCCCAGCACTTCGATCTTTTCGTTGGGCAGCGACGGGTCGATCTGCTGCCAGGTGGTGTAGGGGTTGGCCACCAGCTTGCCATCGACCGGCACGTTCTTGGCAAGCGCCAGGAAGATCTGCTTGCGGGTCAGGGTGTAGCGGTTGTGCTTCTTGGAATTGGCCAGGCCGATGCCGTCATAGCCGAACTTGACCTCGACGATCTCGCCGACGCCGTTCTTCGCGCACATTTCCAGTTCCGACGCCTTGATGGCGCGCGAGGCGTTGGAAATGTCGGTGAAGTCCGGGCCGACGCCCGAGCAGAACAGCTTGAAGCCGCCGCCGGTGCCGGTGCTTTCCACCACCGGGGTCTTGAACTTGCCGCCCTTGCCGAACTGCTCGGCAACCGCCGTGGCGAAGGGGTAGACGGTGGAGGAACCGGCCATACGGATCTGGTCGCGGGCCTGGGCCACACCGCCGAAGGCGACGGTGGCAAGGGCGATGGCCGCGACGGCCAGGGTCTTGTTCATGGGGAGCATCTCCGATCGAGCGACAAGGGTAGGGTGGAAACCTTATTGATCACCACGGCGCCACTTTAGCGATGCTCTGTTACAGCCCGGCGACTCGCGGGTTAAAGTTTTATGACAATGGTGATGCCGCTAACCAGGGCGAAAGGTGGCGGATTTGCTGGCTTTCACGCCGGAAATGAAACGGCCCGGACGTCGCGGGGACGGCCGGGCCGGTGTCATAGTGTCATAAATGCCCCCGCCAGGCGGGCCTGACTCAGCCCTTGGCGCGCGATTCGCGGATGGCGCGGATGTTGCCGGCGTAATCGGGGGACTTGAACACCGCCGAGCCGGCCACCAGAGCGGTGGCGCCGGCGGCGATCACCTTGTGGGCGTTGTCGGCGGTGACGCCGCCATCCACCTCGAGTTCGATCGGGCGGTCGCCGATCATGCGGCGGATGCGGGCGATCTTTTCCAGCTGGCTGTCGATGAAGCTTTGGCCGCCGAAGCCGGGATTGACGCTCATCACCAGGATCAGGTCCAGCTTGTCCAGCACGTACTCGATCACGTTTTCAGGCGTGGCCGGGTTCAGCGACAGGCCGGCCTTCTTGCCCAGCGAGCGGATGAATTGCAGCGAGCGGTCGATATGGGCGTCGGCCTCGGCATGCACGGTGATGATGTCGGCGCCGGCCTTGGCGTAGTCCTCGAGATAGGGCTGGGCCGGGTTGATCATCAGATGGACGTCGAAGGTCTTGGTGGTCCAGGGCCGGATAGCCTTGATGATGGCCGGACCGAAGGTCAGGTTGGGCACGAAATGGCCGTCCATGACGTCGATGTGGACCCAGTCGCATCCGGCCTGGTCGATGGCTTTGACCTCGTCGCCCAGACGGGCGAAATCGGCGGACAGGATGGAGGGGGCGATCTTGACGGTCATGGAAAGGGTACCTTGAAAAATTCACCACAAAGGCACGAAGGCACGAAGAGACACGAAGGATTGGTCTTGCCGTTCCTTCGTGTTCTTCGTGCCCTCGCGGTTAATCAGATCAGACGATCTTGGCGGCCAGCTCGCCCTTGGCGTAGCGGTTGCCCATCTCTTCCAGGCCGACCACCTTGATCTTGCTGGCCTGGCCGGCGGTGCCGAAGGCTTCGTAGCGGGCCTTGCAGACCTCGACCATGGCCTTCATGGCGACCTTGTTGTAGTCGCGCGGGTCGAACTTCTTCGGCTCGTCATGGAAGAACTTGCGCAGCGAACCGGTCACCGCCATGCGCAGGTCGGTGTCGATGTTGATCTTGCGCACGCCGTGCTTGATGGCCTCGACGATCTCTTCCACCGGCACGCCATAGGTTTCGCCCAGGGCGCCGCCGTATTCGTTGATGATCTTCAGCAGGTCCTGCGGCACCGAGCTGGAGCCGTGCATCACCAGATGGGTGTTGGGGATGCGGGCATGGATTTCCTTGACGCGGGAAATGGCCAGCACGTCGCCGGTCGGCGGACGGGTGAACTTGTAGGCGCCGTGGCTGGTGCCGATGGCGATGGCCAGGGCGTCGACCTGGGTCAGCTTGACGAACTCGGCAGCCTCGTCGGGGTCGGTCAGCAGCTTGGAATGGTCCAGCTTGCCCTCGGCGCCGACGCCGTCTTCCTCGCCGGCCATGCCGGTTTCCAGCGAGCCCAGGCAGCCCAGCTCGCCCTCGACGGACACGCCGCAGGCATGGGCCATCTTGACCACGTGGGCGGTGGTTTCGACGTTGTAGGTCCAGTCGGACGGGGTCTTGCCGTCCTCACGCAGCGAACCGTCCATCATCACCGACGAGAAGCCGGACTGGATGGCGCGGGCGCACACCGCCGGGCTGGTGCCGTGGTCCTGATGCATGCACAGCGGCAGGTTGGGGAACGCCTCGAGCGCGCCCAGGATCAGGTGGCGCAGGAAGGGCTCGCCGGCATACTTGCGGGCACCGGCCGAGGCCTGCAGGATCACCGGGCTGTCGGTGGCCGCGGCGGCCTCCATGATCGCCTTGACCTGTTCCAGGTTGTTGACGTTGAAGGCGGGGATGCCGTAGCCATTTTCGGCCGCGTGATCCAGAAGCTGCCGCATAGAAACGAGAGGCATACCTTTTCTCCCTAAGGTCTTGTTTTGCCGGCGCGCCGAACTCAGAGGCGCGCCAAAGCCGCGTCGGCCACCGCCTGGGCGGTGATGCCGAAATGCTGGTACAGCTTGTCGGCCGGAGCCGAGGCGCCGAAGCCGGGCATGCCGACCACCGCGCCGTCCAGGCCGACGTAACGTTCCCAACCGAAGGTGCCCAGCGCCTCGACGGCGACGCGGACGGTGCCTTCGCCCAGAACTTCGCTACGATACTCCTTCGACTGGCGGTCGAACAGCTCCCAGCACGGCAGCGACACCACGGCGGCGGCGACGCCCTTTTCCGCCAGCAGCTTGCGGGCGTCGAGCGCCAGCGAAACCTCGGAACCGGTGGCGATAAGGGTGACTTGGCGCTTGCCCTCGGCCTCCGCAAGGACGTAGCCGCCCTTGGCGGTCAGGTTGTCCTCGGTGTGGCTGGTGCGCAGCGTCGGCAGGTTCTGGCGCGACAGCGCGAACACCGACGGGCCCTTGTGGTTCAGCAGCGCAGCTTCATAGGCCTCGGCGGTTTCCACCGCGTCGGCCGGGCGGAACACCAGCACGTTGGGGGTGGCGCGCAGGGCGGCCAGGGTCTCGATGGGCTGGTGGGTGGGGCCGTCTTCGCCCAGGCCGATGGAATCATGGGTCAGCACGTACAGCACGCGCTGCTCCATCATGGCGCTCATGCGCAGCGCCGGCCACAGGTAGTTGGCGAAAATCAGGAAGGTGCCGCCATAGGGGATGAAGCCGCCATGCAGCGCCAGACCGTTCATGGCCGCGGCCATGCCGTGCTCGCGGATGCCGTAATGGATGTAGCGGCCGGCATAGTCGCCGGGCTGCACCGACGGCGCGCAGGCCTTGGTGTTGGTCAGGTTGGAGTGGGTCAGGTCGGCCGAGCCGCCGATCATCTCGGGGATGGCGGCGGTGACCACTTCCAGCACGTCCTGGCTGGCCTTGCGGGTGGCGACCTTCGGCTGGTCGGCGGAAATCTTCTGCTTGAAGGACGAAATGGCCGACTGCCAGCCGGCGGGCAGGGTGCCGTCCTGGGTGCGCTCGAACTCGGCCTTGCGGGCCAGGTCCAGCTTGCCGAAGCGGCCTTCCCAGGCACTGCGCTCGGCACCGCCACGGGCACCGGCGGCGCGCCAGGCGGCCAGCACGTGCTCGGGGATCGCGAACGGCTCGTACGGCCAGTTGGCGGCCTCGCGGGCGGCCTTGATCTCGTCGCCGCCCAGGGGGGCGCCGTGGATCTTCTCGCTGCCGGCCTTGGTGGGGGCGCCCTTGCCGATGACGGTGCGGCAGGCGATCAGGGTGGGCTTGTCCGACTTGCGGGCGGCCTCGATGGCGCGGGCGATGTCCTCGGCGTCATGGCCGTCGCACGACAGCGCGTTCCAGCCGGCGGCGGCGAAGCGGGCCTTCTGGTCGTCCGAGGTGGCGAGTGCGGTGTCGCCGTCGATGCAGATGTGGTTGTCGTCCCACAGCACGATCAGCTTGCTGAGCTTCAGGTGGCCGGCCAGGGTGATGGCTTCCTGGCTGATGCCTTCCATCAGGCAGCCGTCGCCGGCGATCACGTAGGTGTAGTGATCGACCACGTCCTTGCCGTAGCGGGCGGCCTGCATGGCCTCGGCCAGGGCGAAGCCCACGGAATTGGCGATACCCTGGCCCAGCGGGCCGGTGGTGGTGTCGGCGATGGCGACGTGGCCGAATTCCGGGTGGCCGGCGGTGCGATAGCCGAGCTGGCGGAAATTCTTGATCTGGTCGATGTCCAGATCCTGGAAGCCGGTCAGGTAGCCCAGCGCGTACAGCAGCATCGAGCCATGGCCGGCCGACAGGATGAAGCGGTCGCGATCGACCCACTTGGGCGCGCGGGCGTCGAACTTCAGGAAGCGGGTGAACAGCACCGTCGCCACGTCGGCCATGCCCATGGGCATGCCGGGATGGCCGGACTTGGCCTTCTCGATGGCGTCCACGGCCAGGAAGCGGATGGCATTGGCCATCTCGGCATGGGTTGCGATCGCCGGGGCGGGTGCGGTCATCATCGGGTCCTTATGGCAGGGTTACGGCGGTTCAGGGCGGCGCCGCGCGGAATGGGGGCTGGGGTGGAAACGGGCATGCCGACCCGCACCCATCCTTCGTTGGAAGAATGGGGTGGTCGGCTACCGTCATAGGCAAGGTGATGGCGGAATCGTCCCCCCGAATCAGGGGTATGCCCGTTACAGCGGGCATCTGCCTCGAAAGCCGCTAGGGCTCCGGCCATGCGCACGAGTCCTCCTGCCGAGGCCCGCACTCACCACCACGAGGCGGGCGGCGGAAAACTGCCCGAGGGGACGGGGGGAGTCAATGATTCCCTAACGCCATCCGCATAGATCGCCCGACTCAGCCGCGGCCGGGCAGCATGCGGCTCAGCACGTCGTCCTTCAGCATGACGTGATGGCGGATGGCGGCGGCCACGTGAACCAGCAGAACCACGGCCAGGGTCCAGGCCAGGATTTCATGCCCCTCGCCGAACAGGTGCTTCAGGCCGTCGTTCTTTTCCAGCATGGTGGGCAGCACCAGGCCGAACACGTTGACCTCGCGGCCGGCGGCCTGGCTCATCAGCACGCCGTCGATGGGCAGGGCGAACATCAGGCCGTAAAGCGCCAGATGGCCCAGCTTGGCCCCCAGCACTTCCAAGGCCGGCATGGTGCGGGGCAGGGCAGGGGCGGCGTGGGTCGCGCGCCAGGCCAGACGCACCACCGCCAGCACCACCACCAGCACGCCGAACGCCTTGTGCATGCCGATGATCTGGCTGCGCAGGTCGCCCTTGGGCAGTTCGTCCAGGCTCAGGCCGACGCACCACAGGCCGATGATCAGCGCGGCCATCAGCCAGTGCAGGGTTTTGGCGACGGGATCGTATTGGGTGGGGGTGGACATGGTCATGCTGCTCCGAAACGACGAAAGTCAGCGCAGCATGCCCGCCGGTGCATGAACCCAGCCTGAACGGCTTCAGGCGCGGCGTGCGTCTCACCTGACGCACGCCCGGCGAGGGCGAAATAATGATTAGACCCGTGATGCCCCTCACGGGCATCACGGTTTAGGCGCGGCCAAGTTGGAAGTGGCGGACCAAGACGCCGTGCAGCCGCGCGGTCAGGGCGTTGGCGTCGCCGTCCAGGCAGGCGGCGATGTCCAGCGCGCGGCGCAGGTTGACCCAGATGCCCAGTTCGCGGTCCAGCCGGGTTTCGATGATGCCGATGACGTAGCCCAGATCGGCCTCGCCGCAGCCGTAATGGCGGCGCAGGTGGCCGCCGGGGTCGAAGGGGTGATCGGGGCGCAGCCAGTCCAGCGCCTCCTTGACCTGCTGGCGCGACAGCACCAGCAGCGTCTGGGTGTTCCAGTCCAGCGTCAGGATATCGTGGTCCATGCGCCCGTCCCATGCCGCCAAAGGGGCTATGGGTGTCACATGGGGGGCGACGGCGCCGCGCGGCAGGTGATCGTTGGCCCTATGGCCGGCGGTCAGCGCGCCTCGCGGCCCTTGAGGTAGAAGGCCACCGCCTGGGCGCGGTTGCCGACGCCCAGCTTGTCGTACAGGTTTTTCAGGTGGAACTTCACCGTGTTCAGCGAAATGTCCAGCTGGCTGGCCATCTGCTGGTTGGTCAGGCCGCCGGCCAGGGCGGCCAGCAGCTCGCGCTCACGCGGGGTCAGCCCGGCCAGTGGGTCGGACGCCAAGCTGGAGACGTCGATGAACGGGAACACCATGCGCCCCGCCGCCACCGCCTGTATGGTGTCCAGCAACTGCTCGGGCGCCTCGCGCTTCGAGCAGAAGCCGGCGGCGCCCAGCGTCATGGCTTGACGGGGAACGTCGGGATTGGGGCTGCCGGTATAGACGATGATGCGCGGCCCGTCGGTGCGGTTGCGCAACGCCTGCAACACGGCGCGGCCATCCATGCCGGGCATTTCCCAGCCGATGATGCCGACGTCGAAATGCATGCGTTCGGCCGCTTCCAGGAATTTTTCGCCGTCGGCGGTCACCGCCGCCAGGCAGAAACGCTCGTCACCGGCAAAAAGCTTCACCAGGCTGCTTTGCAGCAGCGGGTTCTTTTCCGCGATAACGATGTCGATCGGCTTGTTCTGCTGGACGCCCATGGCTTCCTTCCTGACTCTCCGGGGCCCCCACGAACCCTACCCGAGAGAGCGCCATCATACGCGGGTTGCTCGGAAGCGCAAATGGTAAGTGTGGGTTTTGCCCTACCCACGGGCAGGATATGGCCAGTTTAGAACTGCCCGAAAGTATGAGGAGCCGAAATCGTTGCCCCAAATAAGAGGTTCATCGCGGAATCCCGGGGGAACTTGCCTTCAACGTCATCGCCGGGCTTGACCCGGCGATCCACGTGTTTCCGCGAAAAGGTCATTGGTAACAGTGCGTTGGGCGTCCGCACGTGGATGCCCGCGTCAAGCGCGGGCATGACGGCTTCCGGGACGGTAATAGGGCGTTTCCCCGCCTCCCTGCTAATCCGCGACGCCCCAAACGAAGAACCGGCCGCCACGGTGGTGGCGGCCGGCTCGGCATTTGATCGGGCTGTGCCTCAGTTGAACAGCAGGGTGTCCAGGTTGCCCGGGGTGGGGGCGGTGCGGTTGGGCCGGAACACGTGCTTGGCCACCTTCACCATGCCCTCGGCCGAGGGGGCCGGCTGGATCTGCGCCGCGGCCTGGGGCTCGACGGCGACGGCTGCGGCCTTGGCCGCCGCTTCGGCGGCGATGGCCTCGACCTTGGGGGCGGCGGCCTCGCTCTTCGAGGTTTCCAACGGCTTGGGATGGGTGGCCTGACGGGCCAGCGAGCGATCGCCCGGATACATCTGCGCGGCCTTGTTCAGCGCCACCTGATGGATGGCCGGACGGCCGGCGCGCGGGTCACGGGGCTGATAGACGTAGCCGTCGGTGCGATAGACGCGCGAACCGAAATCGTTGGTCGGGTGATACCAGACGCGAACCTGGGTCCAGTCGTTCTTGGGCGACACGTCCAGCACCGGCACGGCGGTGGTGACGGCGCCACGGCCCGAGGTGCGCGCCGGCGCCCAGTTGGCGTGGTCCACCAGCACCAGGCGGTTGCTGATCACGCGGGTGACCACGGAAACGTGGCCGTGACGCATGCTGCCCTGACGGTTGAACACCAGAACCGCGCCGTCCTTGGGATTGCGGCCACGGTCGTAAACGCCGCTGGCGGCATTCCACCACTGCCAGGCATCGCCCTTGAGGTTGATGCCGGAAATCTCGCGGGCGTATTGAACGCACTGGATCGCGGCGGCGGGAGTCAAGGCGGCGGTGGACGCAAGCGTCACTGCCGAGACGATCAGAAGCAGCCACTTCTTCACGTTTGTCTCCTCCTCCGCTGATTCATCAATTGAAGCGATTGTTACCATGTGTGAAGCCGATGGCAACCCGGATTCTTAAAGTTGTGGGTAATTTTTTATGAATCTTCGGACTTATTCACGTTGGAGTGGCGGGGGGTCTTCCGGTTCCGCCAGGGCTCGCCTATGATCGTGGGCGCGGCATAGTCGGGGCACCCGGTGCCCAAGGAGGATTGGTGAAGGTCACGTCCATCGCTGCGGCGTTGTGCTGTCTTTTGTCGGTATCGGCCCTGCCTGCGTCGGCGGGCGAAAGGCATACCCTGGTGATCGGGGCGGGCGAGGTGACCGGCTATTATTTCCCTGCCGCCGGTGCGCTGTGCCGCGTCATCAACAAGGAACACCCGCGCGGCTTCACCTGCGCGGCGGCGCCGTCGTCGGGCTCGGCCGCCAACGTGGCCACGCTGAAATCGGGCGAGACGGATTTCGCCATCCTGCAGTCGCGGGCCGCCGTTCTGGCCTCGACCGGGGGCGAGGGGTTCCGCGACGGCGCCGCCAATCCCGACCTGCGCGCGGTGATGAGCCTGCATGGCGAGGCGGTCGCCATCCTGGCGCGCCAGGGCTCGGGCATCGAGACGCCGGCCGACCTCAAGGGCAAGCGGGTCAACCTGGGCCGCCCCGGCTCGTTCCAGCGCGCCATGGCCGAGATGGTGCTTGAGGCCTTGGGGTTGTCGGAAGGCGACTTGTCTCCGGCGGTCGAGCTGGACCTGGCCGAGGAAACCGCCGCCCTGTGCGAGGGCAACATCGACGCGGCCTTCTTCACCGGGGTCCATCCCATTGCCGAGGCCATTGCGGCGGTGGACGAATGCAACGCCGGCATCGTTCCCATCAAGGGCAAGACGCTGGACGCCTATCTGAAGCGCAATCCGTGGATGAGCCGCGCCACCTTGCACAAGGGCACCTATGACGGCGTCAACGAAGACGTGCCGTCGCTGCAGCTCAAAGCGGTGCTGGCCACCACCACCCGGGTGCCCGCCGAGGACGTCTACGACGTGCTGAAGGCCATATACGCCAACTTTCCCGCGCTCACCCGGCTGCATCCGGTGTTGAAGGGACTGAACAAGGCCGAGGCGGCCAAGGACGGCATCGCCATCAAGCTGCATGACGGCGCCGAGAAATTCTATGCAGAGAGCGGCTTGAACAAATGACCGTCGATCCCTCGCTTCTTACGCCCGGTGAATTGAACGCCCTGGCGGAGGCGGGGGAAGAGGTCGCCGCCATCGAGGCGACCATGAGAGCGTTCGGCACGTCTCCGCGCGCCTTGCTGGTGGGCGATGGCGAGCCCGAGGCGTACCGCCATTATCCCGCCGGCGACATCTACGATTTCGTCAGCCATTCGCAGTACTATTTCCACTGTCACCGGGCCAAGGAATACGGCCACGCTCACCTGTTCCTGCGCCCCATGGGCATGCCGGTGGGCTGCGCGCCGCAGGTGGCCGTGGGCGGCGCCGATTCGCCCTGCCACCTGATCGCCGTGGGCTTCGGCCACAACGGCTTCGCCAGCGAATTGTTCACCACCAATCGCTGGGTGACCGGCGAATCGTGGTACGAGGCCGAGGCGGTGATCCGGATGCTGCCGTGTTTCCACATCGACCAGGCCAGCGGCGGCGGTCGCGTCGGGCGATGGCTGACCGCGCTGCTGAAGTTGTATCGGCCGCTGATCGTGACATTGGTGCGCCAGCGCGATCTGGCGGTAGCGGAATGGCGCGAGGCGCACGGCAACGACGCCCTCAACGACGACCGCCTCGACGTCACCTCGCATGCCGCCATTGACGTCAACATGTGGCGTCAGGCTTTGGCGGCGGCCCAGCGAGTGCAGTTGCGCCAGCAATAAAATACATCGGCAAACGAAAAACGCCGCCGCCCGGTGGGGCGGCGGCGCCTTTGCGTGCAGTCCCGCT
>DATGXU010000438.1:0-5755 GCA_035298685.1 Magnetospirillum sp.
CGCGCCGCTCCACCCCCAGGCGGTCCAGCAGCCATTTCATGCCGAACTGCGGGTGGCTGTCGTCCAGCGCCGCCCAGGTGTCGGCATCCATGGACAGGTCCAGGCCGGGCAGCACCACGCGGCCCTTGGGCAGGCGCGATATGACCTTGATCAGATCGGCGGTGGCGGCGCGCCAGGTGGAGCCGGCGGCGATCACCGGGGTGTCGGGCGGGTCGTCGCGCAGGCGGCGGGCCTGGGCATCCAGCACCCGGTTGACGCGTTCCTGCGGGTCCAGGCGGTCGCCCAACAGCGCCGGCCAGTGCTCGGTGACGATCTTCAGGAAATCCAGCGTCACCTGCCAATGGGCGGCGTAATCCTCGGGCACCAGCGTGGACAGCCGGTCGAAGCCGATGCGTTCGATCTGCACCGCGTCCAGCAGCGCCGCCAGCTCGGCCGCCAGCCGCGCCGCCTGATCGGGGGTGGGCGTATGCCCGCCGCGCCCAGACCCCATGGCCAGTACCAGCCGGGTCAGCAGCAGATGCCGCTCGATGGGCGGGATGGCGGGGGGAATGTCCAGCGGGCCGTCGGCGAACAGCAGAGCATCGCCCTCGTCGCCCGCGTCGATGGCGCGCATCCGGGGCAGCAGCAGGGGCTTGCCGCCGGACAGCCGCAGGAACGCCTCGCGCGCCGAACGGCAGGCGCGGCGATTGGGCAGCAGCACTTCCATCTCGGCCAGGCGCAGCGGATCGCCATCCGCTTCGGCCAGCAGATGGGCGGCCAGGGCGTCGACGAAGGCGAGGCCCGGCGGGATGGTGAAGACCTTGCCCGCAACGGTGGTCATGGCGCTTCCTTGCGGTTACCCGCAGTCAGGTAGCACATTCGCGCGCCGGCGGGGAGGCGGAACCTCAGGCGTCGGCCGCTTCCAGCGCCGTTTCCACCTCGGGCAGGGCGTCGGGGGTGCCGACATGGTACCAGCGGCCGTCATGGACGATGGCCGACAGCCGGCCTTCCTCGAGCGCGCGGTCGTACAGCACGTTCAGCGAGAACTTGCCCTGGGGCGCGTCGCGGAACAGCCGGGGGCTGAGGATCTGCACGCCCGAGAACAGCAGCGGCGCCACCTCGCGGTCGCGGCGGCGGCGGGGCACGCCCTCGGCATCCAGGAAGAAATCGCCGTTGCCTTCGTAGCCCATGGCGGTGGCGGTGCGCTGCAGCAGCAACAGCGCGTCCATGCGCCCGTCGTCCCAGGCGGCGGCCAGACGCTTCAGCGCCGGAATGGCGCCGTCGGTCCAGATGATGTCGGAATTGACCACGTAGAACGGCTGGTCGCCCAGATGGGGCAGGGCATGGGCGACGCCGCCGCCGGTTTCCAGCAGCACGTCCTCGTGCGACAGGGTGATTCCGGGGCGGCCCGACAGATGGGCGGCGACGCGGTGGGCCAGCCAATGGGTGTTGACCACCAGCTCGGTCACCCCGGCGGCGGCCAGATGGTCCAGCGCCCGGTCCAGCATGGTGCGGCCGGCCACCTCGACCAGCGGCTTTGGGGTGTGCTCGGTGATGGGGCGCATGCGCAGGCCAAGGCCGGCGGCCAGCACCATGGCATGGCGGGGACGGGTGGTCATGGCTGGGGAACCGTTCTGTCGTCCGGGGGAATGTGGGTGTCGAGCCACTGCTTCACGCCGGCCAGCGCCGGATGGGCGCAGGCCTGTTCCAACAGGCGCCAGACGCGCGGGATGTGGCCCAGATAGATGGGCTTGCCGTCGCGCTTGCACAGGCGGGTGAAGATGCCGATCACCTTGGCGTGGCGTTGGGCCGCCATCACCGCCCATGACGCGTCGAAATCGTCGCGGGCCAGATGGGGCAGGCGCGCCAGGTAACGGTCCTTCATGGTGGCGATCAGGGCGGGGTCGATGTCGCGGCGGGCGTCTTCCAGCAGGCTCATCAGGTCATAGGTCAGCGGACCGGCCACCGCATCCTGGAAATCCAGCAGGCCGCAGGCGGCCAGGCCGGGGCGGTCCAGCAGCATCAGGTTGTCGACGTGGAAGTCGCGCAGCACCATGGTGGCGGGCACGGCGCGGGCCAGCGGGAACAGTGCCGTCCACAGCGTCCCGTATTCGGCGCGGGCGCCGTCGTCCACCGGGCGGCCGACTGCCGGCAGGTACCAGTCGGTCAGCAGGCAGGCCTCGGTCAGCAGGCGCTCGTCGTCATAGGGCGGCAGTCCCGCCGGAATGGCGTCGGGGCGCGCGTGCAGATCGGCCAGCAGGTCGGTGGCCAGGGCGTAAAGCGCGGTTTCGTCGTGGCCGCGCGCCAACAGGCGGGTATAGGTGTCGTCGCCCAAATCCTCGAGCAACAACAGGCCGTTGGCCTCGTCCACCGCCAACAGGCCCGGCGCCGAATAGCCCATGGCGTCCAGATGGCGGGCGATGCGGACGAAGGGGCGAACGTCTTCCTTGGGCGGCGGCGCATCCATCAGCACGGCGCGCTCGCCGCCGCGTTGCAGGCGGTCGTAATGGCGGAAGCTGGCGTCGCCGGCCAGCCGGCCCCGTTGGGCGTCGCCCCAGCCGGCAGCGGCCAGGAAGCGGGTGATCAGCGCGGCGCGTTCGCTCATGGCGTCAGCTCTTTCATTCGGTCGTCCCATTGCTGGTGCGAGGTCAGCACCGCCCGGCGCGAGGTTTCGCTGTCCCCCGCCGACAGCGCCACCTCAAGCCGGCGGCGTGGGATCAGCCCGCCCAGCCGCTCGGGCCATTCGATCAGGCTGATGCCGTCGACGAAGGCGTCCTCGATGCCCAGCTCGAACGAATCCTCGGGCTTTTCCAGGCGGTAGAGGTCGAAATGCCAGATGTCGGCCGGCGCCGCCTCGTAGGCCTGGACCAGGGTGAAGGTGGGGCTGGGCACTTCCTCGTCGTCGCTGGTCAGGGCGCGGACGAAGGCGCGGGCCAGCGTGCTCTTGCCGGTTCCCAGCGTGCCGAACAGCAAGACGACGTCGCCCGGCCGCGCCAGCAGCGCCAGGCGGGCGCCCAGGCGCCGGGTGGCGGCCTCGTCGGGCAGGTCAAGGATCAGGGGCGTACTCATTCCACGCTTGTATCCCGCGTTGGGGCAGGGTGCAAACGCCCAAAATGGGATAGTCCGTCCATGGCCGCCTATGCCTTCGCTCGGGGGTGGGTCTGGTCATAGACGCCCTTCAGGCGCGCGGCGTCCACCTTGGTGTAGCGTTGGGTGGTGGACAGCGAGGAATGGCCCAGCAATTCCTGGATGGTGCGCAAATCGCCGCCGCCGGCCAGCAGGTGGGTGGCGAAGGAATGCCGAAGCGCGTGCGGCGTCGCCGTGTCGGGCAAGCCCAGCAACAGCCGCAGGCGCCGCATCTGCCGCTGCACCACGCCGGGATTGAGCTTGCCCCCGCGCGCGCCGACGAACAGCGGGCCGTCGGCGGCCAGGGGATAGGGGCACTGGCGAACGTAATCGGCGATGGCCTCGCGCACCACCTGCAGGACGGGAACCATGCGCTGCTTGCGGCCCTTGCCGGTGACGACCATGGTGTCGTCGCGCGGCGCGTCGCGCCGGCTCAGCCCCAGGGCCTCGCCCAGGCGCAGGCCGCAGCCGTACAGCAGGGTGAACAAGGCGACGTCGCGCGCCGCCAGCCAGGGCTCGTCATGCAGTTCCCCGGCGGTGGCCAGGGCTTCCAGCGCCTCGTCGGCGGCCAGCGGCTTGGGCACGGATTTGGGCGGCCGCGGCGATTTCACCGCGCCGATGGCCGGGTTGTGCACCAAATCGTGGCGGTCGAGGTATTTGAAGAAGCCGCGCAGCGTGCTCATCAGCCGCGCCATGCTGGATCGCGACAGGCCGTCGCTTTGGCGGGCGGCCAGGAAGGCACGGAAATCGGCGGGGGTCAGGGCCGCCAGCGCGGCCAGATCGGCCTCGGCGCCCAGATGGCCCAGCAAAAAGGCGCAGAACGACGACAGGTCGCGGGCATAGCCGTCCAGCGTGTGCGGGCTGGCGCGGCGTTCGCCGGACAGCCAATCCCGCCAGGCCTGAATGTGGACGGCCAGATCGGCAGCGGCGGCGAAATAGATGGGGGCGGCGGGCATCCGAAGATGATACCGCCGCCCCCACGCAACGCAAAGGATCGTTAGGCGGCGGCAGGAGCCAGGCCGGCCGACAGCGGATCGGCGCCGAACTGGTTGTCGCCGGCGGTGCCGCGCGAGCAGTTCCAGATCAGCAGCAGGATGCCGCCGACCACCGGAACCAGGCCGATGAACATCCACCAGCCGGAACGATCGGTGTCATGCAGGCGACGCACGCTGACGGCCAGCATGGGAACCAGCAGGCCGAACATGCTGACCAGGGTCAGGATCGGGAAGCCGAGAACGCCGTCGACGATCATGGCGACGATGTAGACCAGCATCCAGAACAGATAGAAGAACCAGTATTCCGAACGGGGCGCGCGGCCCTTGAAGCTGGCGTACTTGCTGAGGCAGCTCTTGACTGCGGTAACGAAATCCATGGGAACTCCCCCTCTCAAAAAGGCGGGGAGCAGCATGCGACCATCTGGACTATCCGTCAACGGCAGACAAGATGTAACTTTCTACAGTATTTGCTGTATGCGGACTTCAATAACGCGTGCCAGGAACGAGATCAGCTCGGTTCCCTGGCCGGCGTGGAAGGTGCAGCCGTGACGCGAGCCAAGGGTCAGCACGCCGTCGGGGATGGCGCCGCCGGGGGTCAGTCGCACCAGCGCCGACGACGCCACCAGGCCGGCGCCGGCGCCGAACAAAGCGGGGTCGCCGGGCAATTCCTCGTTCAGCGCGCAATTGCGGTCGGGTCCGCCCATCAGCAGGTTGACGCTGCCGGCGGGGATGCGGCGGATGCCGGCCGATTCCAGTTCCGGCAAGGATTGGTCGGAGTCTTCGAAGCACAGGCAGGCCACGTCGACGTCGAGGATGGGCGGCAGGTCGTCGGCCACCACCTGGGCCAGGGCCGGCAGATCGGCGGCCTCCAGCAGCACCAGCACTGCCTGGTGGGTGCGGTTCTGGGTGGACATGTTCGATCGCGAGGTCAGGATCAGATCCTCGGCGGCGCCCTTGATCCGGTTCACCTCCTCCTTCAGGCGGTCGATCATGAACGCCTGCATGTCCACCACCGCGCCGGCTTCCGCCCAGCGCGACGGCGGCGACAGCGACAACACCAGATCGGGGTGCCGCAGCAGGAAATCGCCGTGCCGGCGCAGATAGGCCGCCACCTGGGCCTCGGTGGGGCCGGTGGAGTCGGCATGGGCGGCATCGTCGCGCTTGTGCGCCATCAGCGTCTCGGCTTTTGCTTCGCGGATCGGGGATGTACAGTCTAGACCATGGTTTCCGCCGCCGCCAACCCCGCCGCGCGATTTTCTCCGCAAAGCCGCGTCGCCGTCCTTTTGCCGCTGCCGCTGGCCGGCGCCTACGACTATCGCGTCGGCGCCGAACCGGTGGGCGCGGGCGAGTTCGTCGTGGTGCCGCTGGGCAAGCGCGAGGTGATCGGCGTGGTGTGGGGCGAAGGCTCCGGCGACGTGGAGATCGGCCGGCTGCGCCCCATCGGCCGCCGTCTCGGTTGCCCGCCGCTGCCCGAGGTGACCCGCAAATTCGTCGATTGGGTGGCCGCCTATACCCTGGCGGCGCCCGGCGCCGTGCTGAAAATGGCCATGAGCGTGCCCGACGCGCTCGAGCCGGCCCGCCCGCTGCATGCCTGCCGGCTGGCGGCGCCGGCGCCGGCCCTCAAGCTGACCGAGGCCCGCCGCCGGGTGCTGGAG
>DATGXU010000439.1:0-3391 GCA_035298685.1 Magnetospirillum sp.
GCGCTCCTCCTCCAGGTTCTTCACGCGCAACAGGTTCTTCTGGAAGATCTGCAGCGCCCGGTTCACCTGTCCGATTTCGTCGCGGCGGCCGGTTTCCACCACCTCCACCTCGTATTCGCCCTGGGCAAGGCGTTCGATGACGGCAAGCGTGCGGGCAAGCGGGCGACGCATGATGACCAGGCCGGCGACCGCCAGCGTCACCGTCAGCACCACCAGCGCCACAAGTTTGCCGGTGATGACCAGATTGCGGATGACGACGGCGGGCTCGAACACCTTGGCCACGGGGATGGAGACCAGCAGGCTCCACGGGGTCTTGGTGGCGCCGATGGTGACGGGGACCAGGAATTTCTGATTACGGCCGTCGCTGTCCTCGGCCACGAAGTCCAGGGCCTGGCCGTTCTTGGCCGGCTCCAGGATCGTGGAAAGCGACGCGTCGGTGGTGGTGATGGGCTTGCCCAGGGCCGAGGCGTCGGCGATGGCCGCCCAATTGCCCCGGTTGGTGATCATCGAGACCGTGCCGGTTTCCAACGGCCGGACACGCCCCAGATCCTCGGCGAATTGCTGCAGCGGCACGCCGATGCCGACGGCGCCGATGACCCGGCGGTCCACCACCACGGGGGCGACCAGCGACACCATCAACGTGCTGACCTTGCCCTGGGTGAAGACATAGGGTTCGGTGATCAGCGGCTTCTTGGTCTGCAGGACGCGGCCATAGAATTCGCCGCCGCCATTCTTGTCGCTGAGATCGGTGATGGGGTCGACCATCAGCTGGCCGTTGTCGCGATGCCACAGCGGCGTGAAGCGCCCGGTGTCGGTGGAACCCACGTCGTCCGGATGGTCGGCGTCGGCGTCGATGGCTCCCGGCTCGAACACCGCCCATACCGAGAAGATGGTCTTATCCTCGTCCATGGTGGCGCGCATGATGCCGTTATAGGCGCCGCGATCCACCACCCAGCTTCGGCGCATCATGCCGAACGACCGCGAGATGGCCTCGACGGCGGCCATGCGCCGGTTCAGCTCGTTCTCGACGTTCGAGGCGTGGTGCGCGCCGACCTCGCGGCTGTGGCGCACCGCCAGGTCGCTGATGACCGTGTTGCTGCGGGTGGAGATGACGAAAATTTCCACCACGAAGATGGCGGCCAGCAGACCTGCTGCGCAGAGGATGAATTTGCCCGTCAGACTTTGGGCGGCTTTCGACAGTTTCGTCAGCATCCAGGAACTCCCGGTCACGAACAAATGCCCTTTCTTGGGCATTCGGGGGCCTCGGCACGAGCCCGCCTGACGCTCTGGAACGGCGGCGAAGCCATCCGTTCCTGCGAGGCGTCAGGCGGGGTAAGCAGTCAGGACGTGATGTCCGGGATCAGGACGGCCGCTTCATGTGGCAGCTGGCCTGCACCGGATACGCGAACTGGCCGGCGGGGAACATCTTGACCGGCGTGAAGCCGATATCGGTGCCGTCCACCGGATACTTGGCGCCCTTTTCGGCACGCGACACCACCACCGGGGTCATGATCTGGTGGTCTTCCTTGCGCACGTAGACCTTGCCCAGGTCGGTTTCCAGAACGGTGTTCTCGATGGCCTGGACCACCTTGTTGGCGTCGAAGCCGCCCTTGGGCTGGGCTTCCTTCAGGGCCTTCAGCAGCAGTTCCGCGCCGCGCGCCGCCGGCGGTTCCACGTAGACCGGGAAGCGGCCGGTGGCCTGCTTGTAGTCGTTGGCCCAGGTGCCGTCGGTCAGCGCGGCGTTATAGGGGTGCGCCACGTAATTGCCCTCGACCACCGAGCCGGCGTTGCTGACGTTGCCGTCCTGGTCAAGGAAGGTGGTGCCGAAGCGGACCTTAAGATTGGCCTCGCCCGCCGCCTTCATCAGCAGCAGCAGATCGTTCGACCAGTTGCCGGTGATGACGGTGTCGGGCTTGGCGGCACCGATCTTGGCGACGATGGGGTTGAAGTCCTGGATGCGGTTGACCTCGTGCAGGATGCTGTCGATCACCTGATAGCCGCCCGCGGCGGCATTGGCCTTGATGGCGGCTTCCACGTCCTGGCCCCAGGAATAATTCTGGTTCACGGCGAACACACGGGTGCCCAGCTTGCCGTCGTCCTTCATGGCCTGGACCAGGGCGGCCACCTGGGTGGGGGCGGTCTGGACATAGCGGAAGGTGTAATAGCTGCACTTGTCGCCGGTGATGTTCATGGCCGTCGAGCCGACGTTGAAGTAGATCACTTCCTTGCCGGGATTGGCGGCGTTGTATTCGTTGACGGTGTCGGCGATGGCCGCGGCGACGGCCGAGGACGAACCCTGGATGATGACCCGTGCGCCTTCGGCGATCGCCTGCTTCGTCTTGGTCGCGGCGTTGGCCGGGTTGCCGCCGTTGTCGTAAACCTTGAGCGCGATCTTTTCGCCACCCAGGCCACCGGCGTTGTTGAACTTGTCCAGCACGTAGTTCGTGGCGACCTTATAGGGATGGCCGGTGCCGTTGTTGACGCCCGACAGGGCTTCGTTGATGGCGATGCTCAACGGTTCGGCGTGGGCGGTGACCGCCACGGTGGAAACCAGAGCGGCAGCTGTCAGAGCTTTAACAACACGAGACATTGATCCCACCTCCTCAACCATAAATGCCTAGCTTTCTGACAGTGCCAATCGAACGATCGAGAATCAACCCGTATTGAAGGCGGAGAGCGGATTAAACATTCGAATGTTTTGCCGGAAATTGCCTAAAAGGTTGTGGCGTCAGGAATTTTCTCCGGTTGGGCGGGAGAATAAAAAAGGCGCGACCGTTTCCGGTCGCGCCACTGGCGGCATGCGGGGTGATAAAGCGGTCAGCCGCCCCGTACGCGGCCAACGAAGTCGAGAACCGTGTGGTTCAGCTGGGACGATTGAATCGACAGCCCCTTGGCGGCATCCAGCACCGTGGCGGCGGCGGTCTGGGTCTCGCCGGCGGCGGCGGTGACGCCGGCGATATTGGCGGAAACCTCTTGGGTGCCGCGCGAGGCCTGCTCGACGTTGCGGGCGATTTCCTGGGTGGCGGCGGCCTGATGCTCGACCGCCACGGCGATGGCCGCGGCGATCTGGTCGATGCGGCCGATGGTGCCGCCCACATGGCGGATGGCCTCGACCGCCTTCATGGTTTCCGCCTGGACCGTGCCGATCTGCGCGGCGATCTCGTCGGTGGCCCTGGCGGTCTGGTTGGCCAGGCTCTTGACCTCGCCCGCGACGACGGCGAAGCCCTTGCCGGCCTCTCCGGCACGGGCTGCCTCGATGGTGGCGTTCAAGGCCAAAAGGTTGGTCTGGCTGGCGATGGTGTTGATCAGCGCCACCACTTCGCCGATGCGGCCGGCGGCGTCGGCCAGTCCGCGGATGATGGCGTCGCCGTGGGCGGCCTCGTCCACCGCG
>DATGXU010000440.1:0-4525 GCA_035298685.1 Magnetospirillum sp.
TTGGACATGATGGTGAAAGGCCGCATGGCCGGGCCGGGCCGGGTCGAGGACGGCGCCTTCAAGCTGACCGCCCCCCAGGGACTGGCGCCGTTGCGGGCCTTTGGGGTGACGCCGCCGCGCGCCCTGGCCAAGATGCAGGACCTGACCGCCGAGGGAACCGCCTCGGGCACGCTGGACGCCCTGGCCGTCGACGCCAAGGCGGAAAGCGGCGGCTTGGCGGTGACGGCGCGCGGCACCCTGGCCGCGCTGATGGCCCAGCCCCGCGCCGACCTTGCCGTGGCGGCCCGAGCGGCCAGCCTGGGTCAAGCGATCCGCGCGCTGGGCGGCAGCCATCCCCAGGGTGGCGGCCCGGTCGCCCTGGACGCCCGGTTGACCGGCGACCAGCGCGCACTGGACATAGGCGGGCTGTCGCTGCGTCTGGCCAACACCAGCGTCACCGGGCAGGGACATGTGGACCTGAGCGGCGCCAGACCGTCCGTCACCGCCGACCTCAGCGCCGACAGCCTGAACCTGGACACCCTGTTAGGCGCGCAACGCACCGGCGTATTGCTGCCCGGCGGACCGCTGCTGCCGCCCACCCTGATCCCGGCGCCGCAAGCGGTGCAGCCGGTAGCCGCGGTGGGGGCCGGCGCCTCGCCGTTTTCGCGCGAGCCGCTGGAGCTGTCGGCTCTCAATGCCTTCGACGCCCGCCTGTCGTTGCGGGCGCAGACGGTCAGCGCCGGCAAGTGGCGCCTGGACACCATGGCGGCGCAGGCGGCGGTGCAAGGCGGCACCGCCACCGTCGAGCGGCTGACCGGCAAGTTGCTGGGCGGCGACCTGTCGGCTAGCTTGAAGCTGTCGGCGGCGGCCACCCCTGCCCTGTCCGGCCAGATCGTGGTCAGCGGCGCGGATTTGGGTGCCGCCAAGCTGGCCGGCGCCGGCCTTGCGGTCACCGAAGGGCGCATGGACGCCGAAGCCCGTTTTTCCACCACCGGGCGGTCGTCCCAGGACATGGCGGCGCGGTTGGACGGCGACGGCAAGCTGCTGGTGCGCAACGGCATACTGGAAGGCTTCGACCTGCCGGCGGTCAACCAGCAGATGACCAACCTGCGCAACATCGGCAGCCTGCTGGGGCTGGTTCAGGCCGGGCTGTCGGGCGGGCGGACGCCGTTCAGCCAACTGGCCGGCACCTTCCGCGCGGATAACGGCATCGTCACCAGCCGCGATCTTCGCCTGGACGCGGCGGGCGGCGGCGCCGGCGCGGATGCGCTGGTCAACCTGCCCGAGTGGTCGACCCGTACCAACATCGCCTTTCATCTTGCCAACGCGCCGCAGACGCCGCTGGGCGTGCGGCTGGAAGGGCCGCTGGAGAACCCGCGCAAGGTCGTCGACGTCAACGCCATTCAGCAATACATGGTGTCCAAGGGCCTTGGCCGCGCGCTCAAGGGCATGGGCGGCGACCAGACCGATCAGCAGCAGGCCGACCAGCCGCGCGAAAAGAACACCGGCAAGAACATTTTGAAGAACCTGCTGAAGGGCCTGGGCGGGCAATAGGGCCCGACCGCCCAACGAAAAAGGGGCCCCGTCGCCGGAGCCCCTTTCGTCGCTATCAGCCGGACCGTCAGTCCACCTGCGGCAGGGCGTCCAGCGCCGCCTTCAGTTCCTCTTCCTCGAACGGCACGTCGCGCAGATTGCCGGCGAAGAAGTCGGTATAGGCCTGCATGTCGAAATGGCCGTGGCCCGACAGGTTGAACAGGATGGTTTCCGCCTTGCCCTCTTCCTTGCAGCGCAGGGCCTCGTCG
Organism: Magnetospirillum sp.; assembly: GCA_035298685.1. Lineage (GTDB taxonomy): Bacteria > Pseudomonadota > Alphaproteobacteria > Rhodospirillales > Magnetospirillaceae > Magnetospirillum. Next base: position 1,782 of record DATGXU010000440.1, read on the forward strand.
ATGGCGCCCTTGATGGCGTGCGACGATTCGGGGGCGGGCACGATGCCTTCGGCGCGGGCGAACTGGATGGCGGCGGCGAAGCACTCGGTCTGCCAATAGGACCGCGCTTCCATCAGACCCAGTTCCTTGACGTGGCTGACCATGGCCGACATGCCGTGGTAACGCAGGCCGCCCGCATGCGAACCCGGCGGCATGAAGGTCGAGCCCAGGGTGTGCATCTTGGTCAGCGGGGTCAGATGGCCGGTGTCGCCGAAATCGTAAGCATAGCGGCCACGGGTCAGCGTCGGGCACGACGCCGGCTCGACGCCGACCACGCGGGTCTTGCGCCCGCCCTTCAGGTTCTCGCGAATATAGGGGAAGGCCAGGCCGGCGAAGTTCGAGCCGCCGCCGGTGCAGGCGATCACCACATCCGGGTAGTCGTCGGCCATTTCCATCTGCAACAGGGCTTCCTCGCCGATGATGGTCTGGTGCAGACAGACATGGTTCAGCACGCTGCCCAGGGCGTACTTGGTGTCGTCATGGCTGGCCGCCACCTCGACCGCCTCGGAAATGGCGATGCCCAGCGAGCCGTTGGACTCGGGGAACTTTTCCAGCACCGTGCGGCCGGCATTGGTCAGCGGCGACGGGCTGGCGACGCAGCGGGCGCCATAGGTTTCCATCAGGGCGCGGCGATAGGGCTTCTGGTTGTACGAGATCTTGACCATGAAGATCTCGACCTCGAGGCCGAACAGCGAGCCGGCGAAGGCCAGCGAGCTGCCCCACTGGCCGGCGCCGGTTTCGGTGGCCAGGCGGCGCACGCCTTCCTGCTTGTTGTAGAAGGCCTGGGGAACGGCGGAGTTGGGCTTGTGGCTGCCGGCCGGCGACACGCCTTCGTACTTGAAATAGATGCGCGCGGGCGTACCCAGCGCCTGTTCCAGACGGCGGGCGCGGATCAAGGGCGCCGGGCGCCACAGGCGATAGACCTCGCGCACCGGCTCGGGGATGTCCACCCAACGCTCGGTGGTCATTTCCTGCTCGATCACCGCACGCGGGAAGATGGGCGCCAGATCGTCGGCGCTCACCGGCTGCTTGGTGCCCGGATGCAACGGCGGCGGCAACGGCACCGGCAGGTCGGCGGCCAGGTTGTACCAGGCCTTGGGCATCTTTTCCTCGGGCAGCAGAAACTTGACGGACTCGGTCATCGTCGGTGGGTCCCTTGAAGGTTATTCCCATTGCTTGCCCGTGTTTTACTCCGCGCCGCAAGGGTCGCCAAGCGGCGTCGCACCCCTGGTGAAAGAAAGCTGGCGATCATGCAATTTTCCTCTTGCCAGAAAGCCAACCCCGACGTATAAAGCCGGCCTTCACGGCGGGCATGCCCCGCCGCACTTGGGGCGCATAGCTCAGTTGGTAGAGCAGCTGACTCTTAATCAGCGGGCCCAAGGTTCGAGTCCTTGTGCGCCCACCAAGTTGAAGAAAGGCCCGGCCGGCAACGGTTCGGGCCTTTCGCTTTTCCGCCCCCCCCCATTCCCGCCATCCACGATCGCCGAACTTGCCGACGCCTGCCGGCAGGCAAGCCCGCATTTTGCCGTGGCGGCAGGCGGACGCGGACTGCCTACCCATATGCGTAGTTTTGGCAACAAATCAGACAAAATTCCCAGAACGGCGAAAGATCATGGGAATTTAGATGGATCGTGCTTTGCGATCATGTGCCGGCAAGGTACCTTTACCCTTCCGGCTCAGCAACGAGCATCAGAGGTCAGAGGTACAGAATGAACCGTCTCTCTTGCGCATTTTTGGCCGCCGTCGGCCTTTTCTTTGTCTCCGGAGCCAATGCGGGCCAGACCATTAAGATCGGCCACGTGCTGCCGAAGGGCTCGCAGTTCAGCGAAGCCATCAAGGTCATGAACGAAGAGCTGAAGAAAAGCACCAACGGCGCGTTTCAGTTGGAGGAATATCCCGCCAGCGCTCTGGGCTCGGGCAAGGACATGCTCGAAGGCTGCAAGCTGGGCACCATCGACATGGTGATGTCGTCCTCGGGCGGCGCGTTGGCGCAGTTCAATCCCAAGGTTGGCATTCTTGACCTGATGCTGCTGTTCCGCGACGCCGCCCATGCCGACGCCGTGCTGGACGGCCCGATCGGCAAGGATTTGCTGGACTCGTTCAAGGATCAGGACACCATCGGCCTGGGCTGGGGTGAGAACGGCATGCGTCAGCTGACCAACTCGGTCCGCCCGATCAAGACCCCGGCCGACGTCAAGGGCCTGAAGATCCGCCTGTCGGAAAGCGACATCTACAAGGCCGCCTTCACCACCCTGGGCGCCGAGCCGTTCGCCCTGCCCTTCGCCCAGGTCTATCCCGCGCTGCAAAGCGGCAAGGCCGACGGCCAGGAAAACCCGGTGACCACCATCGTCGGCTCGAAGCTGCACGAGGTTCAGAAGTACATCACCATCTCGAACCACACCTATGCGCCGGCCGTCATCCTGATCAACAAGGATCTGTTCGCGTCGCTGCCGCCCGCCACCCAAAAGGCGTTTATCGACGCGGCGAAGGCCGGCGGCAAGGCGTCGCGCGCCTATGTGCGCAAGCGTGACGAGGACGGCATGGCCGCGCTGAAGGCTTCCGGCATCCAGATCACCACCACCGCCGAGCTTGACCGCGCCGCCTTCGAAACCGCGCTGAAGCCGTTCTACGAGACGTATGCCAAGCAGTTCGGCATGGACAAGATTACGGCCATCAAGAACTACAAGTAATCCCGGCACGGCGGG
>DATGXU010000441.1:0-4035 GCA_035298685.1 Magnetospirillum sp.
GCCCTGGTCGGCGATGCACTTTTTCAGTCTGGCGTGGCGGCCGATGTCGCAATCGGGCAGAACCACCGTGTCCTCGACCAGGCAATAGGAATTCACGCGCACGTTCGAGAACAGCATCGAGCGCCGCACCACCGCGCCCGAGATGATGCAGCCGCCCGAGACCAGCGAATCCACCGCCATGCCGCGCCGGGTGTCGGAATCGAACACGAACTTGGCCGGCGGCAATTGGGCCTGATAGGTCCAGATCGGCCAGGAATCGTCGTAAAGGTTCAGGGCCGGGGTGACCGTGGTCAGGTCGATGTTGGCTTCCCAATAGGCGTCGATGGTGCCGACGTCGCGCCAGTAATGTTCCTTGGCGCCGTCGTGCATGACGCACGAATCCTGGAACGGATGGGCGATGATGGTGTGCTTGCCGATCAGCTTGGGGATGATGTCCTTGCCGAAATCGTGCTCGGTGCCCGGCTGGCTGGCGTCCATGTTCAGGCGTTCGTACAGGAACTGGGCGTTGAAGATGTAGATGCCCATGCTGGCCAGCGCCTTGTCGGGCTTGCCCGGCGCGTGCTGCGGGTTGGCCGGCTTTTCGTCGAAGCGGACGATGTTGTCGTCGTCGTCGACCGCCATGACGCCGAAGCCCTTGGCGTCCTCGATGGGCACTTCCAGGCAGGCGACGGTGACATCGGCCCCGCGCGCCAGATGGTGCGCCAGCATCTTGCCGTAATCCATCTTGTAGATGTGGTCGCCGGCCAGGATCAGCACATATTCGGGGCCGTGCTCGCGAATGATGTCCAGGTTCTGGTAAACGGCGTCGGCGGTGCCCTTGTACCAATTCTCGCCTTCGGTGCGCTGCTGCGCCGGCAGCAATTCGATGAATTCGTTGAACTCGCCGCGCAGGAAGCCCCAGCCGCGCTGGATGTGCTGCAGCAGCGAATGGGCCTTGTACTGGGTCAGCACGCCGATGCGGCGGATCCCTGAGTTGATGCAGTTGGACAGGGTGAAGTCGATGATGCGGAACTTGCCCGCGAAAGGAATGCCGGGCTTGGCATGCCAATCGGTCAAGGCCTTGAGGCGCGAGCCACGGCCGCCGGCCAGGACCAGCGCCAGAGTACGACGCAAACGCAGATTGACTTCAATGTCGTGGTTCACCCGGTCCTGATGCTCCATCATCGGCACTACTCTTCTCCAAGAATGTTCGAGCGGAAGCTGGCGCCGTCCCCCCGGAGCCCATATTGGACGGTGCCATAGATCGACCACAGGTACAACAGCCGCTCAAGCAAGGCTCCCTCGCTTAACCTTACGGTAACATGGGTGGTGAAGCGGCTTTCGTGTGGGCGCTCCTTAGGATAGGGTGGGTGTTCAACGAATAGTGCACCCTGTGGGAGGCCCCATGCGCGTCTTGTTCGCTTCGTCCGAAGTGTATCCGCTGGTCAAGACCGGCGGCTTGGCTGATGTGTCCGGCGCCCTGCCGGCCGCGCTGATCGAGGCGGGGCAGGACGTGCGGGTGCTGCTGCCCGGCTATGCCGAGGCCATGGACAAGGCCGAGGGCAAGCGGCAGGTGGCGTCGCTGGGCGATCCGCTGGGCGTCGGCGTCGACGCCCGCCTGGTCAGCGCCACGCTGCCCGGCTCCGGCGTGCCGGTGTGGCTGATCGACTGTCCGAACCTGTATCACCGCAAGGGCGGCCCCTATCAGGACGTGGACGGCGCCGATTATGCCGACAACGCGCTGCGCTTCGGCCTGCTGTCGTGGGCGGCGGCCCATCTGTGCACCCTGGGCAGCCCGGTGAAATGGCGCCCCGACGTGCTGCATTGCCACGACTGGCAGACCGGTCTGGCGCCGGCCTATCTGAAGGCGTGGGACGTGGTGGACCGTCCCGCCACCGTGTTCACCATCCACAACATCGCCTATCAGGGCCAGTTCCCCGCCGACACCGTGCCGCGCCTGGGCCTGCCGTGGGAGATGTATCAGGTTCAGGGGCTGGAATATTGGGATACCATGTCGTTCCTGAAGGCCGGCCTGGTCTATAGCGACAAGCTGACCACGGTGTCGCCGCGCTATTCCCGCGAGATTCAGGCGGCCCCCCACGGTTGCGGTCTGGAAGGCGTGCTGGCCGAACGTTCGGCCGATCTGACCGGCATCCTGAACGGCGCCGATTACGGTGTGTGGAACCCGGGCGACGACGCCAACCTTGCTCATCCCTATGAGCCGCTGGATTACGTGGCCGGCAAGGCGGCCAACAAGGCGGCGCTGCAGGCCGAACTGGGGCTGGAACAGAACCCCGACGCGCCGCTGCTGATCATCGTCAGCCGGCTGAACGACCTCAAGGGCATGGATCTGGTGCTGTCGGTGCTGCCCACCATCCTGCGCCAGGGCGCCCAGCTGGCGGTGGTGGGCACCGGCGACCGCAGCCTGGAAGACGGTTTCCGCGCCGTGGCGGCGGCCAATCCGACCCAGGTGTCGGTCACCATCGGCTATTCCGAGCCGCTGGCCCACAAGCTGATGGCGGGCGGCGACATGCTGCTGATGCCGTCGCGGTTCGAACCCTGCGGCCTGACCCAGTTCTACGCCATGCGCTACGGCACCATTCCGGTGGTCCACGTCACCGGCGGCTTGGCCGACACGGTGGTGGACACCACCTATGACGGGTTGATGACCGGAACCGCCACCGGCTTCGCCTTCGAACATGCCAATGCCGGCGCCTTCCAGTGGACCGTCGAGCGGGCGCTGGGCATGTTCCGCCAGAAGGACCAGTGGGGGAAGATCCAGTTGTCCTGCGTTACCCAGGACTTCACCTGGAACCGGTCGGCCGCCCGGACCATCGACCTGTACCGGTCGCTGACCGGCGGCTTGGCCTAAACCGTCAGCTAGCGGGAACGTCGGATGTCCGCCACTGCCCTGATCGCCGATATCGGCGGGACCCATGCCCGTTTCGCCCTGGTGGACGCCGCCGGGCAGCCGGGTGAGCCTACCGTCATGCGTTGTGCCGAATATGCCGGCCCGGCCCAGGCGGCGCAGGCTTTCCTGGCCGCCAAGGGGGGCGTGCGGCCCGGCAGTGCCGCGTTCGCCGTGGCGTCGCCCATCACCGGCGACGTGGTGGACCTGACCAATTCAGCCTGGCATTTCTCGGTCGAACAGGTGCGGCGCGATTTGGGGCTCGAGCGGCTTGACGTCATCAACGACTTCACCGCCGTGGCGCTGTCGGTGCGCCATCTGGGGCCCGAGCATTTGTTGAAGATCGGTGGCGGCGTGGCGGCCGACAGTTCCCCCATCGCCGTGCTGGGGCCGGGCACCGGGCTGGGCGTTTCCGCGCTGGTGCCCGACAGTTCCGGCCGCTGGACCGCCTTGGCGACCGAAGGCGGCCACGTCACCCTGGCCGCCGCCAACGCGCAGGAAGACGCGGTGCTGGAATGGCTGCGCCAGCGTTTCGGCCACGTCTCGGCCGAGCGGGTGCTGTCGGGGCCGGGCATGGTGAATTTGTACGAGGCGCTGGCCGCCATTCGCGGCCGCCCCGCCGCCTACAGCACGCCCGACGCCATTTCCCAACGTGCGCTGGACGGTTCGTGCCCGCTGTGCCGCGAGGCGTTGGACATGTTCTTCACCTTCCTGGGCACCGTCGCCGGCAATCTGGCGCTGTCGGTGGGCGGCCGGGGCGGGGTCTACATCGCCGGCGGCATTCTGCCGCGCATGCGCGACGCCTTCGCCCAGTCGGGCTTCCGCCGCCGTTTCGAGGACAAGGGGCGTTTCCAGGAATATCTGGCCCCCATTCCCACCTGGCTGGTGATCCATCCGCAACCGGCCTTCGCCGGACTGGCGGGGTTGGTAGCTTCAAAGGGCTGACGGCGTTTCTGCCGGGCGAGCGACCGGCTTATACCATATCCCGGTGATCGAAACCGATCACCGGCGCCCTTGTATGTCTTGACCAGCGTCGGCAGTAAGCTACGCGAGGCTGGCGAGGGGTGAGCTTGTTCCGCCCTTTCTCGTTGGAGTGCGTGCTTGAGATCAGGCCCCCTTCGCCGTGCCGCGCTTGAGACCGGACGGTA
>DATGXU010000442.1:0-2778 GCA_035298685.1 Magnetospirillum sp.
GCCCTGGGCGGGGCCGGATTTCAGGATCACCGTTTCACGGTCCTCGGCGGCCGGATCGCCGGGATCGGTGAAGGCGGCGATGGTGGCCGGCGGCATCACCAGCAGGACCGAACGGGCGATGTCGCCCACATTCACACGCCGCTTCGCCGCCAACGCCTCGACGGCGTCGCGGAAGGCCGAGGCGCAGGGGATGGTATAGGAATGCTTGACGGTACCGGCGGCGGGCTGGGCTTGTGTATTCATGTGGTCCTGTACGTGTTGCCCCCGCCCCCACCCGTGGCGTCGGTCCCTCCGGCGGGACCGGCCAAGGTCGGGGCCGAGACTTTATAGCTCAAGCGCGGCGACGGTTATCGGAAAAGTGCAGGCGGCGGCCTTCGGCCAGCAGGTTGCCCATCTCCTCGGCGGGCAACGGCCGCGAGAACAGATAGCCCTGAATCTGGTCGCAGCCCAGCGTCCGCAGGAATTCCAGGTGCTGGGTATGCTCGACGCCTTCGGCGATCACCTTCATCTTCAGCGCCCGGGCCATGGCGACGATGGCGTCGACGATGGCGGCGTCGTTGGGATCGGTGATCACATCCATGACGAAGCTGCGGTCGATCTTCAGCTTGGAAATGGGGAACCGCTTCAGCACCGATAGCGACGAATAGCCGGTGCCGAAATCATCGATGGCACAGGCGATGCCCATGTCCTTCAGCGTCTGCACCACGCCGATGGCGCTTTCGGCGTCACGCATGGCCGAGCTTTCGGTCAGCTCGATTTCCAGATAGCGCGGATCGAGGCCGCTTTTCTCGAGGGTGTTTTCCAGCGAGGCGATCAGCCGGCGCGCATATTGGAACTGGCGGCCCGAGACGTTGACCGCCACCGGGATGGCCGGCAATCCTTCGTCCTGCCATGCCTTGTTCTGGCGGGCGCACTGGTCCAGCATGACGTCGCAGATGGCGTCGATCAGGCCGGATTCCTCGGCCACCGGAATGAATTCGCCGGGCGCCACCATGCCCATTTCCGGGCTTTTCCAGCGCACCAGCGCCTCCATGCCCACCACCGCGCCGGTGGTCAGGTCCACCTGCGGCTGGAAATAGGGGATGAACTCGCCGTGCTCGACGGCGCGGCGCAGGCGGTTCTGCAGCGACAGCGTCTTGGCGGCGCGCGAGCTCAGTTCCTTGGTGAAGTATTGCAGGGTCGCCGGTCCCTGCACCTTGGCGCGCTGCAAGGCGGCCTCGGCGTTCTTGATCAGGGTTTCGGCGTCCTCGCCGTCGCGCGGGAACAGGGCGACGCCGGTCGAGGCGGAAATCTCGAATTCCTCGCCCGCCACCGCCACCGGGGCCTGGGCCAGATTGTGCAGCCGCTCCACCGCCTCGGTCAGCTCGCGCTTCGAGGCATGGCCGGCGATCAGCAGCAGGAAGCGGTCGCCCGAGGCCCGCGCCATCACATCCTCGCGGCCGATGGCGGCCTGCAGGATGTCGGCGGCGGCGATCAGCACCTGGTCGCCGACCGAATGGCCCATGGTGGCGTTGATGATGCCGAAGCGGTCGATGCCCAGCGACATCACCGCCAGCAGCGAATGGCGCTGGCGGGCGTGTTCGCGGGCGGCGGTGAAGCGTTCCAGGAAGGCCGGGCGGTTGGGCAGCCGGGTCAGCGGGTCGTAGAAGGCCAGGAACGACAGGCGCTGTTCCGCCACCTTGCGGTCGGTGACGTCGATGATGATGCCGTCCCAGACGATGTCGCCGTTGTCGCGCCGGGTCGGGCGCGACTGGCCCCGCAGCCAGCGGCGGCGGCGGTCGCCACCGATGGCGGCGACCTCTTCCTCGAACGGCTCCATGGTGCGGGCCGAGCGCCCCAGCGCGGCCAGGAACCGCTGGCGCTCGTCCGACGACAGCGCGCTCAGGAACAACTGGCTGTCGGCCATCAGTTCCTCGGGCTCGACGCCCAGGAAATCGCGGCAGCCATCGGACACATAGGTGAATTCCAGCCGCCCGTCCGAGCGCAGCACGCGCTGGAACACCATGCCGGGCATGTTGGCGGCGATGGCGCCCAGCCGCTGTTCGCTCTCGCGCAGCGCCGCCTCGGTGGCCTTGCGCCCGGTGATGTCGCGGCCGATGCCGACGAACAATCGGTGGCCTTCCATGCGCACTTCGGTGGTGGACAGCTCCAGCGGGAAGGTGCTGCCCTCCTTGCGCAGGCCGACCAGCTCGCGCGGGGTACCGGAATGGCCGGCGGCCCCGTCCAGCAGCTCGCCGGCCAGCAGGTCGTGCGGATGCTCGCTGTCGGCCAGCAGGATGGTGAAGGGCTGGCCGGACAGTTCGGCGGCGCTCCAGCCGAACAGGCGCTCGGCGGCCATGTTGACGGTGTCGATGGCGCCGGTTTCGTCGAGGATCAGAATGGTGTCGGCGGCATGCTCCATCAGCATGTCCAGCCGGAATTCCGCCCGGCGGCCGTCGGTGACGTCGATCAGCACGCCGTCCCACACCACGGCGCCGTCGTCCAGCCGGCGCGGGCGCGACGCCCCCTTCAGCCAGCGCACCTCGCCGTCGCGGCTGATGGCGCGGAATTCCTCGATGCAGGGCGAGAGAGAGTCGGCGGATGCGCGCACCGCGTCCAGGTGGCCATCGCGGTCGGCCCAATGGACCACGTGCAGGCAACCCTTGGAATTGACCGCCATGTCCTCGGGTCCGATGCCGAGAACCGCCCGCAGATTGCCGCTGAACAGCGGATAGGACAGGCTGCCGTCGCTGTCCATGCGGCGCTGAAAGGCGAAACCGGGAAGGCTGGCGGCGATGC
>DATGXU010000443.1:0-3532 GCA_035298685.1 Magnetospirillum sp.
CCTGAAAGGTGGTGTAGGCCCGTGTGTCGCGATGCTTGCCGTCGGCGAAGTACGAGGTCTGCTTGACCTTGGGCGGATTGGAATTTCCGTCGAGATGGCGCTGGCCGACATAGGCCGGATAGAAATTCCCCTTGGGCGCCAACAGGACGGCCGACGCCTCGCCCATGGCCGCGCCCTCGGCCTCGAGCCGCGCCGGAGAAAACCACACCCGCCCCTTGAGCCCCTGATCGCCCTTGAGCCCCTGCTCGCCCTTGAGCCCCTGCTCGCCCTGGTGTTCTTCGCCCGGCGGGGCCTGCCTGACCATCCCGAACATGGTCTCGGCCAAGTCCGGCTTCGCCTCGGCGCCATGGTGAGGATGGGCCGCCTTGGCCAGATCGCGCGTCGAGCGATCGTAGGCCAGACGGAACATCATGGCGAGCCCCATGGCCTTGACGCCGCCTGTTGCGTCCGCCAGCCAGAAGACCGGCACGCTGCCGCCCTTGTTGAACAGCTTGGGACGCCAGAACGACCATTCGTCGTTGGGAGCGCGGGTGTTGGGATCGCGGTGCACGAACTCGAACGCTTCCCGCACCTCGGGCGGAACGTCGAGCCGCGCCCCATCGACGCCGTGGAAGATGAATTCCGTCCTTTTTGAAGCGCGGTTCTCGCGGTCCTGGGGCTGGCCGGTGAACACCAGCTCGCCGCGCGTCCGGCCACGGCCGACATTGGCGGCCCGCGAAACCTCGCGGCCCCGTGCCCAGTCGCCGTCGGTGGTCAGCGGACCGGGGTCAAAGGCGATTTCCCGCGCCGCTTTCCACGACTTGTATTTCTGCGCAGCCCGCGTCTTGCCCACGCCCAGGCGCAGGCCGGGTTGCAGCCGCTCGAGATCGGTCTGCAGAACCAGGGAGAACCGGCAGGGCTGCAGCCGCCACTCGCCGCTCACGGGATCGACCGAAAGCCACCCGGCACGCGACAACGGGCGGAACATCTCGGTCATGCGCGACAGGTAGTCACGGTGATTGTCCATGTCGCGCAGGCCGTAGCGGGTGTCGTCGATCCGCGGCCCCATCTTGCCGAAGGAGGCGATTTCCAGCACGCCGCGCACCATGCCCTTGAGGCTGGTTCCGGGAATGGCCGGACGCTTGTCCAACTGGAACGGCACCTTCAACGTCGCCTTGTCGTCGCCATCCGGCTTGGACTGGGCGCCGCCAATCATCAGCGGGCTCACCGCGGTGACCACGATGTCGAAGCTGCCGCAGATGGCGCCGGTGAACGGCACGTCCATGGACACCTTGTCGGCCCAGTCGGGCAGGAACACCGCCCGGTTGATGGGGACGAAGTTGTAGGGGGCGCTAAGCCGGGTCATCACTGCGTCTCCCCGTTCATGACCAAGCCGCGGAACTGCTGTGCCACCGGCTGGTATCGGCCGGAACGGACCTCGAAGAACAGGTCGTACTCCAGCACCCAGCCTTCGATCACCGACAGATGACGGACCGAACGGACCAAGGCGGTCTCACCGGCCGACTTGCGCGTGCGTACCAGCTGCCACGAACCGCCGCCGCAATGGTGGATGGCCAGTGAGCAATCGTCGCCGGCCAGCTCGGCCGACAACACTCCGCGCGTGGGAACGCCGTCATGCCAGCTTCCATCCAGGTAATGCCAGGCACCGCCATTGCCCGTCCACAGCACCGCATCGGTCGTGCAGATCCATCCGCTGCGCAGCGGGAAGTCGGCGATGGCCGCGCCCAGAGCATCGGCGCCGACCGCATCGGTGCATTCGACCACCGCCGCGCCCACCCGCCAGCCATGGTCGATGTTCAATTCCCTGAGAACTTGCGACAGCACGCCCACATCGGTTGCTGCGGTCATGCGTCACCTCCTCGGGGCACGGTCTGTCCCTTGTCCCATTCCCACCATTCCACCGTGTCGCAGCGAAGGGTGCCGTTGCCCCGGCCGCCGCCGGAACCGAACGTGAGCCGGCCTCGGCGCAAATCGTCGAGAGTGGCGTCCAGCGCCGCGCGAACGTCACCGGATAGCGACTCACCCTCGGGAATGACCAGGGTGATGGTGTAGTCCGGCAACGCCCCGGCGGCGAGCGGGCGCTCGCTGAACAGCAGGCCACGCCGGGCACCGCCGGTGAAGCGGTCCATGCTGACGTGCCATGTCGGGCCATCGGCGGCGACAGCGGTGGGAAGGAACAGGTCTTCGAACATCAAAATACCCCGGCGCCCCCGGCCCTGCTCGCCCCCGACCTCGCCGAACAGCGCCCGCACCGCCGCGTTGGCGGAGCCGACATGGGGGGCCGGATCGTCGAGCCCGTCGGCCCGAATTCCGGTCAGCCGATTGAAATGCCAGGCAACCCTGTGCGCCAACACGCCCTTGATGCCCGAACCCGGCAGGTAGTAGACGGGCTCGGCGCTCACCGAACCGCGCCCGTTCAGCCACGTCACCATGGGTTCGGCGACGGCGACCATGTCCTCGTCGCCCTGGCCGGTACCGCCGCCGAACAGCCAGGGCCCTTCGGCACGCAGGCCGCGCAGGCGGATGCAGGATGTCGGCTGGGGCGCGATCGCCGCCTTCGTCCACGGCGACAGCCCCTGCCTGGCGCCGAGCGCCCGCGGCAAACTACAGAAGGCGTCATAGCCGGCAGGGTCGGCCAGATCGAAGGCGGCTTCCGCCACCTCGACGTCGAAGGCCCCGAAGCCGCGCCGGCTGCCCGCGCCGAAGCGCAGGCCGGGCCAGTGCAGCAGCCCCATCAGGGCGGCCCATTCATCCGCGTCGGCGTCGTCACCCGCAAGAAGCAGCTCGAAGCTGAAGCGATGGCCGGCGCCGACCACCGTCTCGTCGAATTTCCGGCGGTCGGCGGCGGCACCGCGATGGTCGATGCCCACATGGTTGCGCAAATGGCCGGACTGCGCGGCAGCCAGCACCGGATCGGACGCGGGGTCGGGATGCAACCCCTCGACCGGTTGGTCGTCGGCGCCGTGGATCGCGCCCCACGACACCGCCAGGCGCGAGGCGGGACGGCTGGCATCGTCGGCAACGCCGTCGCGCAGAACCGCACCGAACAGCCGTTCCGCCGCCGGTTGCCCCCGCAACTGGGTGAAGGCGTGGCGCAGGACGCCGGCGATTGACGATCCCGGCAGGGCCGGCAATCCGTTGGCGTCGCGGACGAACCCCTTTTGGCTTCGGATATCCCGGCGGCCGCCCCCGACCAGGAACGGGGTGCGAAAGCCGACGGTCACCCGCGCCAGGCGGCGGATGGGCTTGTCGCTCGGGCTGCACTCGCTCATGCTGCGCCTCCTGCCAATTCCATGGCGGCCAGGCAGCGCGGCATGCCCTTGGCCAGGGCGATCAGGGCCAGCCGCACGAACTCCATTTCCAGCGCGGCCTCGATCCCGTCTTCGCCCATGACCCTGGCCAGGCTTTCGGGGGCGATCATGTCGGCCAGCAACGCCGCCGCCGAACATTCGCCCAGCTCGCCGCTGCGCGGATCGAAGGCGGATTTGGACCGCCAGCCGGCCGCGGCAACCCCGGCGCAGACCGCATTCTC
>DATGXU010000444.1:0-6710 GCA_035298685.1 Magnetospirillum sp.
GCCCTGGCGCTGGCCAAGGACCGCGCCGAGCTGGCCCTGACCCGCGAGACCGAGGCCAAGCAGCAACTGCGCCAGTTCCTGTCCATGGTCAGCCATGAATTCCGCACGCCGCTGGCCATCGTCGATTCGGCGGCGCAGATGCTGATGATCCGCGCCGAGCGGGCCGACACCACCATGCTGCCGCGTCTGGAAACCATTCGCGGCGCCGTGCAGCGCCTGGTGGACCTGATCGCCACCTGTCTGGCCGACGAGCAGCTGGAATCGGGGCGCATCGTTCTGCAGGAACGGTCGCTGGAACTGCAGCCCATTCTGCAGGCGGCGCTGGACCATCACCGCACCGCCTCGCCCGACCGGGCGCTGTCGCTGGCGCTGGAACCGTTTCCGGCGGTGTGGGGCGACCCCGGTCTGCTGGCGCTGGTGTTCAACAATCTGGTGGGCAACGCGCTGAAATATTCGCAAGGCGCGGTCGAGATTTCCGCCCGGCCCGACCATGACGGCGTGATGGTGCAGGTGCGCGACCGCGGCATCGGCATCCCGCCCGAGGATCTGCCGCGCATCTTCGACCGCTTCTTTCGGGCCGGCAACGCGCACAAGTTCTCGGGCTCGGGCATCGGCCTTCACATGGTGCGCCAGATCGTCGACCTGCACGGCGGCTCCATTTCCGTGGACAGCCGGGTCGAGCATGGGTCGATCTTCACGGTGCGCTTGCGCGCGGCGCCACGGGAAAGGGATTAGTCCATGAAACGGATAATGTGGCTGATGCTGGCGCTGCTGGCCCCCCTTGCCGCCCGCGCCGACGAGGTGGTGATGGCGGTGGGCCGCTCGCTGCCGCCCTATATCATCGTCGACGAATGGCGCGGTCTGGAATACGACGTGGTGCGCGAGGCGCTGGCGATCGAGGGGCACACCGTCAAGCCCCGGTTCATGGCCTTCGCCCGCGTGGTCAAGGAACTGGAAGCCGGCATGGTGGACGCCGCCATGACCATGCGCCCCGATTCCGGCGTGCCGGTCCATTATTCCGACAGCCATGTGACCTATCGCAACATCGTCATCACCCTGGCGCGTCGCAACCTGACCATCAACCGCGTCGAGGATCTGGCCGGCAAGTCGGTGTTGGCGTTCCAGAACGCCACCCTGTACCTGGGGCCGGCCTTCAAGTCGGTGGCGGATGCCAATCCGCGTTATCGCGAGGAAGCGCGTCAGGCCGCCCAGCCCCTGCAATTGTTCCTCGATCGGGTCGACGCGGTGGTGTCCGATCGCTTTATCTTCGGGTGGTTCGCCAACGATGCCGAGGTCAAGGCCAAGGTCGACACCACCCAGGCCTTGCGCTTCCACCCGATCTTTCCGCCGACCCAATATCACGTGGCTTTCCGCGATTCGGCCTTGCGCGACAGCTTCAATCGCGGGCTGAAAAAGTTGCGTGAAAGCGGCGCTTACGACCGCATCGTCGCGCGGTATTCGACGTATCTGAAGGAAGAGGGCGGCGGTTGAATCCCCGCCACGCTGGATGTAAAGACTATGTTCCCACGCTGCGAGGAAGGTCTATCGTGACGACTCCTGCGAATGAGCCCCAGGGGCTCGCGCCTCAATATCGCGCCTTCAAGCGCATGCTGGACGAGCGCGGCATTCTGTTTTCTTTTTCGGGCTATCTGTCCGAGGGAATTCTGTACTCGCTGGGCGAAACCCTGCGACAGAAGATGACGCTGGACGACACCAACATCACCACCATCAAGAAGGTGTTTTCGGTCTTCATCGAGCAGGCCCAGAACATCATCCGCTATTCGGCGGAAAAGGTGCTGGGCAACGTCGGCAAAAACGTCGAATTGTCGTCGGGCATGGTGACCATCGGCACCGAGAACGGGCGTTTCTTCATCGTCTGCGCCAATACCATTTTGGAAGAGGACGTGCCCCGTCTCAAGCAGCGGCTCGAGCTTTTGCAGAGGATGGACAAGGACGAAATCAAGGCTTATTACAAGGAACAGTTGCGCGAGGCGCCCGACGAAAACAGTCGCGGCGCCACCATCGGACTGATTGAGATCGCCCGGCGGGCCAGCGAGCCGATTCAGTTCGATTTCGACCGCGTCGACGCCGACAAGTTCTTTTTCTGCCTTAAAGTCTCCATCTGAGGGGGATCATGGAAAATCTTATGATCGCCGCCACCGAACGCTCGCCCGAGGTGGATTTCGACTTCGCGACCGGCCGCCTGTCGCTCAAGGGCGAATCCTATCCCGAGGACGCGTCCGCCGTGTTCGGCCCGATCTTCGCCGCGCTGGAACGCTTTCTCGGCGACGCCGCCGGCAAGGATGTGCAGTTCGACTTCGACCTGATCTATTTCAACAGCTCCAGTGCCAAGGCGCTGATGAACATGTTCCAATTGCTGGATGCCGCCGCCGGGCGTGGGATCAAGGTGGTGGTCAACTGGCATTACGCCGCCGACGACGAAACCATGCAGGAATTCGGCGAAGACTTTTCGGAAGATCTTGAGCACGTGACCTTCAACCTGGTGGCCACCGAAGGCTGATCCGGTGGGGAACAAGGGCGCCGCCACCGGCTTCAACCTGTTCGACGCCGAGGAGCGGGTCCTCGCCGAAGCGACGGCCTTGCGTGGCCGGCTGGCCGAGGCCGAGCCGGATGTGCGGGCGGGTGTCGCGGCCTTGGCCGAGGCCTATGGCCGCTCGGTGCGCGAGCAGCGGCGGCTGGTCAGGGTCAGCGACCGGCTTCAGCATCAGCTGGCGTCGGTCAACCAGGAACTGGCCAAGCGCAGGGCCGAGGCGGAAGAGGCGCTGACCCGCTTGCGCGAGGCCCAGGAAACCCTGGTGCAGGCGGAAAAGCTGGCGTCGCTGGGCGCGCTGGTGGGCGGCGTCGCCCACGAGATCAACACGCCCGTCGGCATCGCGCTGTCGTGCGCCTCGCATCTGGCCGATGCCACCGCCCATATGCGCAAGCTGTTCGAAGCCGACGACATCGGCATCGACGATTTCGAACGCTACATGGACACCGCCGCCGACACCAGCCAGCTGATCCTGGGAAATTGCGAGCGCGCGGCCGAACTGATCCGCAGCTTCAAGCAGGTGGCGGTGGATCGCACCTCGGCCGAACGGCGTCAGTTCAATTTGGCGGCCTATATCGCCGAGACGCTGACGTCGCTGAAGCCGCGCATCCGCCAGGCCGGCCATCAGGTCGAGATTTCGTGTCCGCCCGATCTGGACATGGACGGCTATCCCGGCGCGCTCAGCCAGGTGCTGACCAATTTCGTGATGAATTCCATCGTTCACGGCTATGACGAGGGCCAGAGCGGCCTGCTGTCCATCACCGTCGAGGAATGCGCGCCCGGGCAAATCCGTCTGGTCTACGCCGATGACGGCCGCGGCATCGCCGACGAGCACCGCAACCGCATCTTCGACCCGTTCTTCACCACGCGCCGGGGCTCGGGCGGCACCGGGCTGGGGTTGCACATCGTCTACAATCTGGTGACCGGCCCGCTCGAGGGGCAGGTGTCGGTGGATGCCGATGGCGGCCATGGCACCCGCTTCGTGCTGCTGTTTCCCCGCCGCGCCTCGGGGGGCGAATCGCCCGCGCCGTGATCGCGGCCCCTGGAATTGTCGGCGAAATTACCTACACTGCCGATTTCATCGACTGAAGCAAGGACGCCCGCCCCATGGAGTGGCTTTCCGATCCGAATATCTGGATCAGCCTGCTGACCCTTTCCGCGCTCGAGGTGGTGCTTGGCATCGACAACCTCGTGTTCCTGGCCATCCTGTCCGAGCGGCTGCCGGAAAAGCAGCGGGCGGCGGCGCGCAAGCTGGGCCTGGCCTTCGCCCTGGTCACCCGGCTGGCGCTGCTGGCCTCGCTCAGTTGGATCGCCCAACTGGTGGACCCGGTGTTCACCGTGCTGGAGCATCCGATTTCCTGGCGCGACATCATCCTGATCGGCGGCGGTGTGTTCCTGCTGGCCAAGGGAACCCACGAAATCCACGGTTCGCTGGAAGGCGAGGATGAAGGTGCCACCGAGGCGGGCGAAGGAGCCGGCGTCAAGGCGGCCAAGGCCGGCTTTATGGTGACCATCATCCAGATCGGCATCCTCGACATCGTGTTCTCGCTGGATTCGGTTATCACCGCTGTCGGCATGGCCAACCAGCTGTGGGTGATGGTTACCGCCGTCATCATCGCCGTGGTGCTGATGCTGGTGGCGTCGGGCCCGCTGTCGGCCTTCGTGACGCGCCATCCCACCGTGAAGATGCTGGCGTTGTCGTTCCTGCTGCTGGTGGGCATGAGCCTGGTGGCCGACGGCATGGGCGTGCACATTCCCAAGGGCTACCTCTACTTCGCCATGGGCTTCTCGGTGCTGGTCGAGGCGCTCAATCTGATGGCGCGGCGGCGGAAGAAGCCCGTCCACCTGCGCAACAGCCTGTGATCGCGGCGCTATCCGCCGCTTAGGAAGGGTTGAGCGGACCCAGGCC
Source organism: Magnetospirillum sp. (assembly GCA_035298685.1). Taxonomy (GTDB): domain Bacteria; phylum Pseudomonadota; class Alphaproteobacteria; order Rhodospirillales; family Magnetospirillaceae; genus Magnetospirillum. The sequence goes on from DATGXU010000444.1 coordinate 4,461, forward strand.
TCCATGGTATCGACGGGACTCGGATTTCATCCGTTCCCCGTCCATTGGGAGCACGCCGATGCTGGGTCTGTTCAAATCCCTGTTGGGGCGAGCCGATTCCGGCGCGGGCTCGCTAGCCGCCGTTCGCCTGGCCGTCGCCGCCCTGATGGTCGAGGCCGCCACGCTGGACGGCAGCTTCGACGAGGCCGAGCGGCGGCGCCTGCTCGATCTGCTGGCCAAGCGGTTCGACCTGTCGCCGGTCGAGGCCGAGCAAGTGCTGGTCGAGGCGAAGACGGCCCAGGAGCAGGCGGTGGCGCTGGAGGGCATGACCCGCACCATCAAGAACGCGCTTGACCATGATCAGCGCGTCGAGGTGCTGGAAATGTTGTGGGAAGTGGTTTACGCCGACGGCCGGCTGCACGATTACGAGGCCAACCTGCTGAGACGGCTGGCCGGGCTGGTCTACGTGTCGGATCAGGAAGCCGGCGCGGCGCGCAAGCGTGCGCTGGCCCGCATGGGTTTACAGGACGGCATCGCCTGACGCACGCACGTCGGGGCGGGCCCACATATCTGGAGTTGATCATGGCTTACGTCGTTACCGAGAACTGCGTCAAGTGCAAGTACCAGGACTGCGTCGAGGTCTGCCCGGTGGATTGCTTCTACGAGGGCGAGAACTTCCTGGTCATCAATCCCGACGAATGCATCGATTGCGGTGTGTGCGAGCCGGAATGCCCGGCCGAGGCCATCTTCCCGGATTCCGACCCCAAGACCGCCGATTGGGCCCATCTGAACCGCGACTATGCCGGCCAGTGGCCCAACATCACCAAGAAGGGCGACGCCCCTGCCGACGCCGACGCCTGGAAGGGCAAGCCCGGCAAGGCGTCGCTGCTGTCGCCCAATCCGGCCAAGCGTTAATGGCCTGATCTGTCAATATCTTTCGAGAAGCCCGGCCATCCGAAAGGGGTGCCGGGCTTTTTCTCTGGTTCTTAACAGGCCCTTTGTGGTACAAGAGCCAGTCCGTCGAATTGTGCCGACGGGCAGCCCGGACGGCCCGTGTCGCCGCCCCCAAGTGACCATGACCGCAGTGTGAGCAACCCCTGCCCGTGCAGAACGAGGCCGGCGCCCCTTTTTTTTTCCGGGTGCGTCCCGTTTTCGTGCGCGAGGCGGCTTTCTAGGGAAGTCAGCAGATGTCGAGCGTTTCTTTCGCCGAGGGTGATTACGTGGTGTACCCGACCCATGGCGTCGGCCAGGTCGTCTCCATCGAAAACCAGGAAATCGGCGGCATGAAGCTGCAGCTGTTCGTCATCACCTTCGACCGCGATCGCATGACGCTGCGGGTGCCGGTGGCCAAGGCCACCAAGGCCGGCCTGCGCAAGCTGTCGTCGCGCAGCGTGATGGATACCGCTTTGTCGACGCTCAAGGGCCGGGCCAAGGTCAAGCGCACCATGTGGTCGCGCCGCGCTCAGGAATACGAAGCCAAGATCAACTCCGGCGATCCGGTGTCCATCGCCGAGGTGGTGCGCGACCTGCACCGCAACGCCAACCAGCCCGACCAATCCTATTCCGAACGCCAGATCTACGAGGCCGCGCTGGAACGTCTGGCCGCCGAGCTGGCTGCGGTCGAGCGCATCGACACCACCGCCGCCACCACCAAGCTGGCGCAGCTGCTCGACGCGGCCTAAGCATAACGGATCGACACCCCGCCCCACGCGGGCGGATGGTGGAAACGGGGCGGCCCTGGGCCGCCCCGTCTCATTTGCAGCGCAGCGTTGACGGAACCCGCCGCGCCTGCGACCATGCCGGGCGGCGGGCTCGGCCTGTCGACGGCATACCGGGGGGCATGGCGCCATCGTGTCGGAATCCAATGTCTTTGCCACCTTGCGCGGTTCGGGGCGCATCTGGGCGGTCGCCGCCATCCATGGCGAGATCGATCGCCTGCGCGCGTTGCATGCCCGGCTGGCCCAGGACGTCAGGGCGGGCGACCAGATCGTCTATCTGGGCGACACCCTGGGTTATGGCGACAGCGTGCGCGAAACCATCGACGAATTGCTGGTCTTCCGCCGCGCCTTCCTGGCCAGGCCGGGGGTCGAGGTGGACGATGTCGTCTATCTGCGCGGCGCCCAGGAAGAGATGTGGCAGAAGCTGCTGCAATTGCAGTTCGCGCCCAATCCCACCGACGTGCTGAAATGGATGGTGGAACACGGCATCGGCCCCACCATCGCCGCCTATGGCGGCAGCCTGGACGAAGGCATGTCGGCGGCGCGCGAGGGC
>DATGXU010000445.1:0-1954 GCA_035298685.1 Magnetospirillum sp.
TTCGAGCCGAAATGCGTCAACGACGTGGCGGCGGAAGCCGGCGTGTCGGCCTCGCTGACCAGCCACCACCTGCGCCTGCTGCGTGGGGCGCGGCTGGTGCGGGCCGAACGGGTGGGGCGGCAGATTTTCTATTCGGCGGCGGATGCGCACGTGAACGGCATGCTGACGGAAATCGTGGCGCATGTGCGCCAGGCAGACATCGATGACGGGACGGCGGACGACGACTAGAAGCCGGCCGCCCGTGAAACGGGAGACCATGAAGCGCTTTGAATCCATTGTTGCCGCCCATCCCCGGGTTGGCGCCCATCTTTCCACCGAAACCGCCGTGGTGCGCGGCCAGCTGGCATCCCTGGGCTTCGCGCCTTGCGATGCCGATGCTTCGGGCGTGGATTGGCTGGTGAACGACGATACCTCCGGCCCGGCTCCGGCGGTGGACGTGCCGGTGCTGCATCTCAACGGCAACATCTCCATCTACGGCCTGAAGCAGGCCATCGTCGCCCTGTTCGACAATCGCGGGTAAGTCCATTGCCCGACGGCTCCGGTTCTGAAGTGGCGTTGGTGACCTGTCGCGTCGACAGCGTCACCCGCGTCACCCACCCTCACCTGCTGGCCCTGGCCTCTGCCGAGATCGAGGTCGGCGGCATCGCCTTTCGGCTGGACGGCATCCAGGTGGTGGCGGGCCGGGCCAGGGGCTTCGCCACCGTCCAGGTCAAGCTGCCCACCTATCGCGCCAGCGACGGCGCCTGGCGGCCGGCGGTCAGCCTGCCGCCGGAACTGGAACGCCCCCTGGGCGACGCCGTGCTGGCCGCCTATCGGGCGGCGGAATAAAGCCCTGGCGGGAATCGGGCTTCTCGGTCATTGTTCCGCCCCATGTCCACGCATACCGATCTTTGGGTGTTCGGCTACGGCTCGCTGATGTGGCGCCCGGGCTTTGATTTCGCCGAAGTCCGCCCCGCCTTGCTGAAGGGCTGGCACCGTTCGTTCTGCCTGTACTCGCTGCATTATCGCGGCACGCCGGCCCATCCCGGGCTGGTTCTGGGGCTGGATCGCGGCGGCTCGTGCCGTGGCCTGGCCTTCCGCGTGCCCGCCGCCCAGGCGGAACTGGCCGTGGAATACCTCAACGAGCGCGAACTGATCGGCTACGCCTATATCGCCCGCACGCTGAACGTCACGCTGGACGACAACCGGGTGGTGCCGGCCTATAGCTTCGTCGCCGACCGCAAGCACCGCCATTACGCCGGCGACCTGGGCCTGGAACGGGCGGCGGCCATCATCATGGACGCCCAGGGCTGCGCCGGGCTCAACCGCGACTACCTGATCAACACCGTGCGCCAGCTGGAAGCCGACGGCTTCACCGACAAAAGCCTGCACGCGCTGCTGGTCGAAGTCGAACGCCAGACCGGCCTGATCGACCGCGGCGCCGGCATCTGACGGTGGACGAACGCCAGGCAAGACGGAGGATGCCCCCTTGTCATGGCGCGCCGCCATGCCGACATCCAGGTCATGGACCTCGAAGACTCCCCGCTGCTGCATTTCCCCGATCTGGTGCTGGCCGTATTGCTGGCTGGGCGAGATGGCCCCGCCAGTGTGGCCGACGCCGCCCGGCTGCTGGCCCGTCACCGCGCGCAGGCGCGTGAGGCGTCAGGCGTCGACGCGGCCGAACTGGCCGAGCATCTCGACCGCGCCTGCCGCCATCTGCACGCCGCCCATGCCATCGAATTGCTTGAGGGACGGCGCTATCGCGCAACCCCGCGCGGTCGCTTGCTGCTGCGCGCCCATCCGTCGGGCGTAGACGACGGCGTGTTGATGGAATACCCGGAATTCCGCGCCTGGATCGAACGCAACGAGGCCGGCAAGCCCCCGGAAGACCCGCGCCCGCGCGAATTCATCGACGGCTGGATTTCGGGACAGCACGGCGGCGAGTTGGGCGACAACCCCATATGCGCTTCTTCCA
>DATGXU010000446.1:0-9262 GCA_035298685.1 Magnetospirillum sp.
GGGCCACCCGGGCGGCCTCGGCCTCCTGTTCCATGCGCTGCTTGTCCACCGCGTTCTGCTTGAACACCTGAACCGCCTGCGCCATCTCGCCGATCTCGTCACGCCGCTCCAGCGCCGGAACCGTCACGTCCAGCTTGCCCCCGGCCAGCTCGCCCATGGCGTGGGTCATGCGGTTGATGGGGCCCAGGATGGAACGGGCGATCAGCGCGGCGGCGGCAAGGCCGATGGCGATGGCGAGGGCGGAAACCACGCCGGCAGCGGTCTGCTGGACGTCGATGGACTTCCCGGTCGCATCGCGGATGGCGTCAAGGGACCCCAGGGCCGACTGGCGGGTCGAGGCGGACAAGTTGCCGAACTGAGTGGCCAGGGCGGCGTTTTCCTTGTTCACCAGCCGGTCGATCTCGAGCGTCGCGCCGGCGATGTCCTGGAAGGTGCGGTCATAGGTGGGAAGCAAGGCATAAGCGGCCTCGATGGTACGGCGATGGTCCGCATCCTTTTCGGTATCGGACAGGAACTTCAGCGCCTTGTTGGCCCCCATCGCCTGCTGTTTGAACGCGTCGAGGTGGCGCGTGTCGGGATCGGCCACGAATCTCAGCACGGTCATGCGCATGTGCGCCACCGAGTCGGCGGCGCGGCCCGCATAGGACGCGGTTTCCCAATCCTTGCCCGCCAGGGTGGCGTCGATCAGATCGGTGAGATTTTTCGAAATTTCCGCGCCGGTCGGGGCAAGAACGGTGTTGAACTGGCTGTCGGTACGCGTCTTGAGTTCGACCACCTTTTCGAAATTCGCCGAATACTGTTCGAACAGACGCAGCATCTGCTCGAGATTGGCTTTCCGCTCGGGGGAAGTGGACGCGGCGATGGCCGCATTCAGGTTCTTGCGAAGCGAGGTCTGCAGCTCGCGCACCCGGTCCAGGGATTGGGGGGTGCCTTCCTGCGAGTAGATGTAGGCGTTGCGGCGCAGCCCGACGACGTCGCGTTCCACTTGCTGTACCAACGAGGTGTTGGTGGACAGCTTGGAATACGACAGCATGTCGGTGGAAATGCTTCCGAAGCCGTAGATCGAGACGCCCGACACCAGCAGCAGAAGGACCAGCACGGCGGAAAAACCGCCGTAGATGCGTCCCTTGACGGTAAGACCCCTAGCTTTGCCCATTTTTCCGTTCCCTGTATTTTTATTAGGCGGCCATTTCTGCGGTGGCTTGCAGGTCGCTGTGCAGCAGGCTTTCCAAGTCCAGCAGGGCGACCATGCGCCCATCCACGGCCACCAGTCCGGCCAGGAAGCGGGCGTGGGCGCCGCTGTCCAAATCAGGCACCGGCTGAATGTCTGCCGCGGCGACGGTGATGATGTCGGCCACGGCGTCGACAAGGACGCCCACGATCCGGGCGCCGACGGTGACGACGATGGTGACGTGGCGAGGCGTGGCCTGGGTGAGTTGGCCGCTGAAGCGTGCGCGCAGATCGACAACCGGGATGATGGCGCCGCGCAGATTGATTACGCCGCGCAGATGCTGGGGGGTGTCCGGCAACTCGGTGGTTTCGGTCCACCCCTTGATCTCGCGGATCGCCATGATGTCGATGCCATATTCCTCGTCGCCGATCTTGAACGAGATGAATTGGCGGACGCCAACCTGGCCGGCTTCCGTGGTGGCTGACATCACATTTCCCCCGCCAACAGCTTGAGATTTCTAATTATTAGGAAATCCTGCCTCTACAATGTGCCTAATCCAGCCGGTGGCGTCAATGTGCTTGGGCCTATTCCGCGGCAGTGGGGGTGGCACAGGGTTCCTGCGCGGTGAGGCGTTCGCCCATGGCGCGGATGGCGCCCACGTCCAGGATCAGCGCCACCCTGCCGTCGCCCAGGATGGTGGCGGCGGAAATGCCCTCGACCGGGCGGAAATTGGCGTCCAGCGACTTGATGACCACCTGTTGCTGGCCCAGCAATTCGTCCACCAGCAGGCCCACGCGGTCGCCGCCCTCGGTCTCGACCACCACGACCAGGCCGCGGGTGGGGTCGGTGATGGCGTTGTGGATGCCGAACAGCGAATGCAGCGGGATCAGGCGGATGTATTCGCCGCGCAGGGTCAGCACGTCGCCCACGTCCACCAGCGTACGGGCCTGATGGGCGGCGGGGCGCAGGGATTCGACGATATTGGTCAGCGGCAGCACATAGCGGTGGCCGCCGATGGCGACCAGCATGCCGTCCATCACCGCCAGCGTCAGCGGCAGCGACAGAATGAAGCGCGAGCCGGCGCCCGGCGTGGACTGCACCACCACGCGGCCGCCCACGTCCTGAATATTCTTGCGCACAACGTCCATGCCGACGCCCCGCCCCGACACGTCGGAAACGGCCGAGGCGGTGGAAAAGCCGGGGGCGAAGATGAGCATGTCGATCTGCTCGTCGCTCAGCGACTGCCCGCGCTCGACCAGACCCTTTTCGATCGCCTTTTCCAGCACGCGCTTGCGGTCGATGCCGCGGCCGTCGTCGGTGATCTCGATGACGATGCGGCCCGAACGGTGTTCGGCGCCCAGGTGAATGGTGCCCTCGGCCGGCTTGCCGACGGCGATGCGCTCCTCGGGGGTTTCCAGGCCGTGGTCCAGCGCATTGCGGATCAGGTGGGTCAGGGGATCGGACAATTGCTCGATCACCGTCTTGTCCACCTCGGTGTTTTCACCGCTCATCACCAGGCGGGCCTGCTTGCCCAGCTTGGTCGAGAGGTCGCGCACCAGACGCGGCGCCTTCGAGAACAGCGCCTTGACCGGCTGCGCCCGAATGGCCATGACGCTTTCCTGCAGCTCGCGGGTGTGGTGCGACAGTTCCTGCAGTCCCTGGATCAGCTCCGGATGGGATTCCACCGAGAACCCGCTGGCCTGCTGGCCCAGCATGGCTTGGGTGATCACCAGTTCGCCCACCATGTTGACCAGCCGATCGACCTTGTCCAGATCGACGCGGATCGAGGCGGTGTGAACCGGGCCGCCCGCCGCTGCTGCCTGGGTGGGGGCGGGGGTGGGGACGGCCTTGGCCGGCTGCGGCGCGGCGGCGGCGGTGTTGGCCGCCGGCAGCGGCTCGAACAGCCCCCAGCCGTCGCCTTCGACCGCGCCGCCGGTTGGGGCAGGGGCGGCTTCGGCGGCGGCCGGCGCGGTGGCGAACAGCCCCCAGCCGTCGCCCTCGACCTCGGGCTGCAATTCGGTGATGGTGATGGTGGCGGTGTCGCCCTCGACGAACTCGAACACGTCGGCGATGGACGACTTGTCCCTGTCGGTGATCAGGGTGAAGGTCCACGACAGATAGGACGCTTGCGGGTCCATCTCGGTCAGCGGCGGCAGCTTGGACCGGTCCACCTTGACATCCAGATCGCCCAGCGCCGCCAGTTCGCGAATCATCAGCAGCGGATCGTTGCCGGTCCGCAGCATGGCCAGGGTGGGAAGGAAGCTGATGGAATAGGTCTTGAAGCCGTTGTCCTCGGGTGCCGGCGGTTCCGCCGCCGGTTTGGGCGCGGCGGTGGCGGTGGCTGGCTTGGTCGTCGCCGGGGCGTTGCCGTCGGGGATCGCCGCCATCTGCGCCAGCACGTCGGCGCCGTGGTCGGCGGGCAGGGCAACGCCTTCCTGGGCGGCGCGAACGAAGTCGCCCAGCACGTCGTTGCCGCGCACCAGCAAATCCGCCACATGGGTGGACAGGTCGGCGCGGCCGGACCGCAAGGCGTCCATGGTGGTTTCGAACACGTGAGCGAAATGGACCAGTTCGTCAAAGGCGAACGCGCCGGCGCCGCCCTTGATGGAATGGACGCAGCGGAACACCGCGTTCAGATCCTCGACCGTGCCGCTGCCGTCGTGGATGCGGCTCAGGATTTCCTCGGCACTGGCCAGCAGTTCGGCGCATTCCTCGAAATAGGTGGCCTTGAACTGCGACAGGTCGTAGCCCTGATCGTCGCTCATACTGGGTTTTCTCCCGTTTTCCGGCGTTTCCGTGGTCTTGTTACGGGCAAACCTTGGCGACGATCTGCAGCAGCTTGTCAGGGCTGAAGGGCTTGACGATCCAGCCGGTGGCACCGGCGGCGCGGCCCTCGTCCTTCTTGGACTGGTCGCTCTCGGTGGTGAGAATCAGGATCGGCGTGCCCGCTTGGTTGGGCAGGGCGCGGATGCGGCGCGTCAGGGTGATCCCGTCCATTTCCGGCATGTTGACGTCGGTGATGATGACGTCGACCTTTTGCCCCTGCAGCACCTTCAGCGCGGCCACGCCGTGTTCGGCCTCGAGCACGGTATAGCCGGCCCCGCGCAGGGTGAAGGACACCATGTCGCGCATCGTCTTGGAATCATCGACCGCGAGAACGCTCTTACCCATAACTTATCCCCTGTCAGGAAAACACAATAAGGTTGTCGAAATCTTCACCCAGGCCAAGCTGGCGAAACGCCGCAATCATGGCTTGGGATGCGTCCTCGATGTCCAGTCGCCGGGCGGCCGTGCGAAACGCCGAGGCCCCCGCCAGCACCACCTGGATCACGGCGGTGGCGATGCGTTCGACCGCGCGCCCGTTCAGCACCACGTCGGCGCCGCTGTCCTTGGCCAGTGCGTCCAGCAACAGGTCGCGAAGTTCTCCGGCCGTCGCCAGATCGGCGGATGCGGGCAGCTCCACTTCCAGCCTGCCGTTATTTTCCTTGAGCTCCATGACCCGTGATCACGTTTTCCCTGTGGACCGGACGTGGATAATACGGCAAATTCCTGCCGGGAGTAAGAGGCCAAGAGTTACCGCTTTAATGCCGACGATCACCACCCAGGCCGGACCGTGGAACATGACGGTCTACACCTTCGATGCCGACGATCCGGACAACCCGTTGTTCCGCGTCGGGTCGGACGAGGTGGCGCGGCTGCCGTTCGGCGCGGCGGAACTCGATCGCGACGGCAAGGTTGTCGCCTATAACGACACCGAACCCGATGACGGTGGCGTGCCGCGCCCTGCGCTGGTTGGCCGCGATTTCTTCGGCGACGTCGCCCGCTGGGCCGGAAGCTCGGTCATCGCCGAACAATTCCGTAACGGCGTGAAGGTCGGCGATCTGAACGTGGTGTTCGACTGCGCCGTGCCGCGCCTTTCCCACAAGGTGCGCATCCACCTCAAGGTCAGCCCGATCCTGGGAACCTTTTGGGTGTTCATCAAGAAGCTGGCGGGCCACAAGCGTTAGGCCCCCCTGTCCGGTGCCCCGCGCCGACGCTTCCCAATCCAATTATGAAAATATGGCGGTCAGGCCATTTCGCGCAGGCGGGCGAGGTAGTTGTCCACCTCGTTGCGCATGTGGTTGGCCTTGGCTGCCAGGGCGTCGGCCGAGCGGTTGAGCTCGCCCGCCGCCGATGCGGACACGCCCAGCGCCTCGATGGCGCTGTTGACCGAACTGGTCACGGCCTTGGCCCCCGAGGCCGCTTCGCCCACATGGGCGGCGATGGTTCCCGTCGAGGACGTCTGCGCTTCGACCGCCGTGCGCACGTCGGCCGCCACCTGATTGATGCCCGACACCGCCGCCACGGTGCGGTGAATGGTGTCGACCGCGGTGTTGGTGGCCGTCATGGCTTCCTGCACCGAAGCGGCAATGTCGTGGGTGGCGCGGCTGGTTTGTTCCGACAGCTTCTTGATTTCCTGCGCCACGACGGCGAAGCCGCGCCCGGCGGCGCCCGCACGGGCCGCCTCGATGGTGGCGTTCAGGGCCAGCATGCGGGTCTGCCGCGCGATGCCGTCGATGGTCTCGCCGATCTTGCCGATGCGCGAGGCCACGTCGAGCAGCCCATGCATGGCTTCGTCGGTGGCCTGGGCGGCGGTGGCGGCCTGTTCGGCGGCGTTGGCGGTCCGCACCACGTTGGTGCGGATGTGTTCGATGGATTGCGCCAGATCGCTGGTGTTCTGCGAGATGTTGTCGACGCTGAACGCCGCTTCCTCGGCGGCGGCGGCCATGTTGACCGTCTCGTAATCCATGTGCGACAGGCGCGACAGCATTTCGTCGGAATGGGCCTTCAAGGTGGCGGCCATGGCGCCCACTTCGTCCACCACGCCCTTGATGGACCGCTCGAACCCCAGGGCCAGGTCCGTCACCGTCTTGGCCCGCGCCTGCTTGGCGGCCTCGAAATAATCGTGGGTGACCAGCGACACGTCCAACTGCGCGACCTTGCCCAGCGCCTGCGCCAGACCTTCGAAACGCCGGTTGCCCTTCAGCATGCCCAGCGCATGCGCGGCGCCGGCCGACGCCATGGCCTGGTACCAACTGGCGCCCAAATCAAGGTAAGCCAGCATGAAGCCCAATTGCTGGGCGGTGGCGATGTAGTCGGCGGTGAATTCGCAGGCATACAAGTGCCGCCAATGTTCGACCAGCACGCCCTTGAGCGTGGTGCCCGCATCGCCAGCCAGCTTTTCCCCGAACGGGGGGAAGCGCGTGACCCAATCCGACGCATTGGTCACCATCGTTTCCGTGGCGGCAACCAACCTTTCGCTGTTGCCCCTGATCAGGGCTTGGGTTTCTTCGTCGACGGCATAAAGATCGAGGTATTGGACGACACGCTCCTTCATGCTCATCCCCGGAGCGGCGGAGGAGGAGGGAGCGGAAACATCGGTATCGTCGTCAAAAAACAATCCATCAGCCGAAGCTGAAGGAGCCGCGGCCGGACCATCCGAGAAAAGTTCGAAATCGTCGCTCATAACCTCAGATACGGCCCGTCATTAGATGCCAAAGCGCAGGAAAACTCCCGTGGGATCAGGAGTAGGCGCGTGTCGCGAAGTGTGAATGAAATTTGCAAACCCAGCTAACCATAACGGACCTTGCCGGGGAAGGAAAGGGACCTGTTGTGACGACTTTGACCAGCTTGCGTCACTTGCGACACCTGGATTTCCGGCCCGGTTGGTGTTGTGACGTCTCCAGCTCTACGCCGCCGTTTCTGGTCCATTCACCGCCTGGGGCAGGCGCACGGTGACGATGGTGCCGCGCCCCGGCGTGCTGTCGATGGTCAGGTTGCCGCCGTGCAGCTCGGCCAGTTTGCGCGACAGCGGCAGCCCCAGGCCTGACCCCGGGAAGCGACGCGAGCACGAGGAATCCACCTGACCGAACGCTTCGAGGGCGCGGGGAATATCCTCGGCGGCGATGCCGATGCCGGTATCGGCGACGCTCAGCGCCACCCGAGTGCCGTCGGCGGCGGCGGTGATGGTGATGGTGCCGCCTTCGGGGGTGAACTTCACGGCGTTGGACAGCAGGTTCAGCAGAATTTGCAGCAGGCGGCGTTCGTCGCCTGCCAGCGGCGGGATGTCGGCCGGCACCTTAAATTCCAGTCTCAGGCAATTTGCCTGCGCGGCGTCGCGGACCATGCTGAGTGCGCGCTCGACCAGATCGGTCACCGACACCGGCCGGTGGTCCACCGACATGGCGCCGGCGTCGATCTTGGACAGGTCCAGGATGTCATTGATCAGCGACAACAAGTGCTGGCCGGAATTGAGGATGTCGCGTGCATACTCGTCATAGCGCGGGTTGCCCAGCGGGCCGAACAGGCTGTTGGCCATGATGTCGGAAAAGCCGATGATGGCGTTCAGCGGGGTGCGCAGTTCGTGGCTCATGGCGGCCAGGAATTCGCTTTTGGCCTGCGCCGCGCTTTCCGCCTGGGCTTTGGCCTGACGCAAATCCTCCTCGCCCACCTTGAGGTCGGTGATGTCGGTATAAATCGCCACCATCTGGCCGCTGTTGGTGCGCCGTTCGTTGATCAGCAGCCAGCGGCCCGAGCTCAGGTGCTGTATATGGGGTGTCTGGTTGTCGCGCAGGCTTTGGCGCTGCTCCAGCCACTCGTGTTCTTCGCCCACGTCAAGCGCCAGCCGCAGGCGGGTGGCGGTTTCCAGCAACAGGCGGAAGGGACGTCCTTCCTCGGCCAAATGGGCGATTTCGGGGAAGAAGTCGCGGAAACGGTGGTTGGCGATCACCACGCGGTCGTTTTCGTCGCAAAGAATGAAGCCTTCGGAAATGCTTTCGATGGCATCGCGCAGGCGCGCCTGCGCCGTGGTCAGGTCGCGGGTGCGCGCATCCACGCGGGCTTCCAGGGTTGCCACCAGATCGACCAGACGCGCGGTCATGGCGTTGAAGGCGCGCGCGAGGTCGCCGATTTCGTCGGAGCGGGATTCGTCGCCGGCGCGATGGGACAGGTCGCCCGAACTGATGCGACAGGCCACCTGGGCCAGCCGTTCCACCGGGCCGATGATCGACCGCCCCGCCAGCAGCGCCAGGGCAAGCGCCGCAATCAGCGCGCCGGCCACGGTCGCCAGCGTGGTCAGCGCGGTCTGGATGGGCAACGCCAGCGCCTCGCGCAACGGCTGTTCGGCGATCACCGCCAGTTCGCGGGCGCCGGCCACCAGGGTCACGCGGGTCGACAGCACCCGCTCGCCCGACAACGCTTCGGCGATGCCGTCGCGCTCCTGCAATTTGGCATGGGTGCCGCGCAAGACCACCGACGGGTTGGGGTGGGCCACCACCAGCCCGTTGGGATCGGTGATGTAGATCAGATGGTGGGTGCCGGCGGTATGTGTGTGGGCCACCACCTCCCACATGCGTTTCAGCCGCAGGCGCGCCACCAATACGCCGATGACCGCTCCGTTGCGCGGATCTATTTCGGGCACCGACACCGCCATCAGGGGTTCCGCGGTGGATTCGTCGATTTCGATGGGGCCGAAGGCGGCTGCTCCGCTGGCGCGCGGGCTTACGAATTCGGGCAGATGGGCGCGGGTCGTCAGATCGTTGGGGGTGAAGATCTGGTGCATGGAGACCCGGGCCAGCTCGTTGCCCTTGCCATCCAGCCAAGCCAGCTCGGCGAACTGGTTTTCCCAGGCCAGCAGTTCGGAAAGAATGCTTTTCTGGTCGTGCGTGCTCAGGCGTCCCAGACCGCGCACCCGGACCGTCAGCTGCAGTTCGCGCGCCAGATTGGCCACATGGGAGTCCACTTCGCCCGCCGCCAGTGTGGCCGCCTGGCGCAGCTCGGACAATTTGTGCTCGTAGGCGGTCTTGTAAGCCGCCCGAGTGAGCGCGATGCCGGCTGCCGCCAACGGCAGCACGGCCAGCAGGACAATGGCGATGGCAAGGCGTTTTTTCAGCCGCACTGCTATTGTTCCCCCGCTGGGCCTACGATGATCGCATGGCGCAGGATTTCGTCTGGAATTTCAACCCTTAGATGTTTTGCCACATTCAGATTGATGATCAACTCTATGTCGGCGGCCTCGATCGGCAGGTCGGCGGCCGGCGTTCCGGCCAGGAT
>DATGXU010000447.1:0-1652 GCA_035298685.1 Magnetospirillum sp.
GCCCTGGCCGCCGCCCACGGCGCCACCCTTTATCAGGTGATGCTGGCGGCTTTTGCCGTGGTCATGGGCCGCGACTCCCGCCAGGACGACATCGTCGTCGGCAGCGCGGTCGCCAACCGCCAGGACCCCAAGCTGGACGGGCTGATCGGCTTCTTCGTCAACACCCTGGCCATGCGCGTGCGCCTGAGCCCCGCCGACAGCTTCGCCACCCTGGTCGACCAGGTGCGCCGCTTCGGCCTGGACGCCTATCAGCATCAGGACGTGCCGTTCGAGCGGCTGGTCGAGGAGCTGGCCCCGGAACGCAGTTTGTCGCACACCCCCATCTGCCAGGTGGCTTTCACGTTGCAGAACGTGCGCCAGGGCAGCCAGGTACTCAAGGACCTGGAAATCACCGTGGTGCCGGGGCGCAATCTGCAGGTGCGCTTCGACCTGGAAATCCACGCGGTCGAGCGCGACGACGAGGTGGATTTCTTCTGGCTGTACAACCGCGACCTGTTCGACGGCTGGCGGGTGGAATCCATGCTGGCGCGCTTCGTCGCCGTGCTGGCTGACGGCGTTGCCAACCCCCATCTGTCGCTGCCCCGGCTGGACCGCGCCCGCGATCTGCCCATCACCCCCTTCAAAACCAAGGATCTGCCGCCGCAGACCCTGGCCCAGTACTTCGCCGCAATCGCCGCCGCCCACGGTCCGCGGCCGGCGCTGATCCATGGCGACACCGTCCTGACCTATGCGGAAACCGAGGCGCGCGCCTATCGGCTGGCGCGGTGGCTGATCGGCCGGGGCGCCGGCCCGGAAACGGTGGTCGGCATCGGCCTGCCGCGCGGGGTGGACTCCATCGTCGCCATCCTGGCGACCACCAAATCCGGCGCCGCCTGGCTGCCGTTGGACCCCGACCTGCCCGACGCCCGCCGCGCCGCCATGGAGGAGGACGCCCGTCCGGTGGTGGTGCTGACCCCCGAGGTGCTGGCCGGCATCGACCTCGACGCCTTTTCCGCCGAGCCTTTCCCCTGCCCGGCGCACCCCGAGAACCCGGCCTATGTGATCTTCACCTCGGGCTCGACCGGCCGGCCCAAGGGGGTGATCACCCGCCATCCCGGCGTGATCGCCCTGGCTCACGACCAGATCGAGTCGCTGCAGGTCACGCCCGACAGCCGCATCCTGCATTTCGCCGCCCTCAGCTTCGACGTCTCGGTGATGGAGATGATCATGGCGTTCGGCAGCGGTGCCGCCCTGGTGATCGCCGACCAGGACCATCGCGCCGGCCAGCCGCTGCTGGACCTGATCGAAGCCCATGGCGTCACCCATGCGGTGATCCCGCCGGGGCTGCTGGCGGTGCTGCCGTCCTCGCCCGATCTGCCGCTGCGCTGGCTGGTCAGCGGCGGCGAGGTGGTGCCACTGGACGTGGCGCAGCGATGGGCCGAAGGGCGCAACATGCTGAACGGCTACGGCCCCACCGAAGCCAGCATCATCTGCACCGAAAGCCGCCCGCTGAGCGACACCGAGGCCTGGACCATCGGCCGCCCGCTGACGGGCGCGCGCATCTACATCCTGGACCCGTCGCTGGCGCCGGTTCCGGTTGGCGTGCCGGGCGAGTTGTGGATCGGCGGCATCGGTCTGGCGCGCGGCTATGTGGGCCGCCCCGGCCTGAGCGC
>DATGXU010000448.1:0-2837 GCA_035298685.1 Magnetospirillum sp.
GATCCGCCGCCGGTGACGACATACGCGCGTCCCGCCAATCCCTTGCCATTGTCCATCGTGTTTCTCCCTGTCCACGGATGGCGGAAGTTTGCCGATGGGCGGGTGCCGCGATAAGGTTGTGAATTATTTGTTCACTCGGAAGTCTGGGTTTGGAATGGACAGGTTCAGGAGCATGGAAGTGTTCGTCCGCGTGGTCGAGACCGGCAGTTTCGCCGCGGTCGCTCGCGAAACCGGCCTGTCCGCCACCATGGTGGCGAACCACGTGAAGGCCCTTGAGGACCATCTGGGCGGGCGGCTGCTGAGCCGGACGACCAGAAGCCAAAGCCTGACCGAGCTGGGCCATTCCTATTTCACCGATTGCCGCGAGGTTCTTCGGTTGGTGGAGCGGGCAGAGGCCGGCGTGCGCGCCATGCAAGGCGAGCCGCGGGGAAAGCTGCGGCTGACGGCGCCCGTTTCGTTCGGGACCGTCGTGCTGATGCCCGCTCTGGCGTCCTATGCGGCGCTTTATCCCCGCGTCGAGCTGGACGTGGCCTTGACCGACCGGGTCGTGGACATGGTCGAGGAGGGCTTCGAGGCGGCCTTCCGCATCGGCCGACTTCCTGACTCGGGATTGGTCGCCCGCCCGCTGGCCCCGTACCGCATGGTGGTCTGCGCCTCGCCCGCATATGTTGCCAGGAAGGGAAGGCCGCAGACGCCCGACGATCTGGGCGACCACGACTGCCTGGCGCTGTCGCAGCCGGGGGCGTCGGGCTGGAGGATCGGCGGGCGGAAAATCAGCATCCACCCCAGGCTCCGCGTCGATGGCGGCCCGGCCCTGCTGGCCGCCACGTCGGCGGGGCTGGGCATCGCCATGTTGCCCGAGGCGTTGGCGGCGGCGGCTCTGGCCGACGGGCGGCTGGTAAGGCTGTTCGAAGGCCACCAGATGCCAAGCCGCCCCATGCACCTGGTCTACGTGGCGGATTCGCGGATGTCGCCCAAGGTCCGCAGCTTCGTGGATCACGCCCTGTCCGTCTTCGCCGATCGATAGCCGGCGAAGACGGATCGGACCGTTTCCCTATTCCGCCGCGCTGCCCTGCCGAGCCAAAATCTGCGCCGAGGCTGCCGCACGCAGCGCGTTGCGTTGGCACAAATTGTTCAGGATCAGCGCGGCGGCGGTGATGGTGGCGCCCACCAGTTGCGCCGGCTGTGGCACGACCCCGCTTGCGGCCGAGACGGCAAAGGCGG
Source organism: Magnetospirillum sp. (assembly GCA_035298685.1). GTDB lineage: Bacteria > Pseudomonadota > Alphaproteobacteria > Rhodospirillales > Magnetospirillaceae > Magnetospirillum. The sequence goes on from DATGXU010000448.1 coordinate 1,225, forward strand.
TCAGCGGCACCACGTCCATGAACAGCACGCCGTTCATGGGCGTCAGGATCTTGTTGCCCATGTTCCAGCAGGGCACCGCCAGCAGGCCCGCGACCAGGGCCAGATAGGCCAGATGCGGGGCGACATCGACCACGGTTTGCAGGCCGGGCAGCGCGATGGTGCCGCTCGCCACCAGGATCAGGTTGACGGCATAGACCGAAATCATGCCCAGCGCGGTGGTGATGGCGGTGTAGCGATAGGGCGACCAATGGGGAAACAGGCTGCCGCCTACCGTATAGGTCACCCAGCACAGGGCCCCCAGCCCCAGCGGAATGCCGGCAAGATAGCTTTGGGGCGACAGCAACAGGCTGGCAAGGTCGCCGTTGGTGATCACCATGGTGACGCCCGCGAACGACAGCGCGATGAATCCGAACGAGTAGACGGGCGGCCGCGCCTTGCGCACCAGCCAGTTCACCAGCAGGCCCAGCATGGGCATGGTCGCCATCATGATCGACGCGGTCAGCGCGCCTTGCGGGCCGGCCATCTGCTGGCCCAGGAACACCAAAAAGCCGAAGCCGGCAAAGCCGCAACTTCCCAGAAACCAGGCCAACAGCACCCGCTCGCCGCCAAGCCTGAGGGCGCCCACGCCCTCGCGCAGCACCAGCAGGATCAGAAACGCCGCGCCGGCGATGGTGTAGCGCAGCGCGGTGAACGTGAAGGGGTCGATGCGTTCCAGCGCGCCGGTCATGATGGGAAACATGGTGCCCCAGCTGACGGTCGCGACCAGACAAAGCAGGACGCCCCTGGCGTAATGGGTCTGCATGGTGTTCCTCGGTTGTCGTGTCATTGACCGCAGCCTAGCTGCCGGCCGGGGGCGTTGTGAGACACAGAGCCGGGACAGATCGCTGAACTGTCATGGTCGTCTGGGGTGAACTGTACCTGTCTGCCGGCCCGAAAATTGCGCGATCATGTGGGCAAAGCGCGGCCTATGCCGCCGGGTTGGTTTGATCGGCGAGGGTGGGGACAGATGAAGACAGAAATGCCTACTGTACCCGTCTGCCCGGCGGGGGCTAAAGGGGCGCCGCGATGAAGTTGAATATCGTTGCCGAAGCCGGCCTGACCATCGTCGAACAGGTGGTCACCCAGATGGCCGGACTGATCGAGGCGCGTGCCATCGGCGCGGGGAAGAAGCTGCCGTCGATCCGTCGCTTCGCCGAGATGAACGGGATCTCCAAATCCTCGGTGGTCGAGGCTTATGATCGGCTGGTGGCCGAGGGGCTGATCGTGTCGCGGCCGAAGTCCGGGTTCTTCGTCTCGTCACGCCGGCTACCGGGGCCGGTGCGGCCGGATGCGGCGCGGCCGCGCCAGCACGAGATCGATCCGCTGTGGATGCTGCGCCATTCCCTGGAACTGGACCGCGACACACTGCGCCCCGGTTGCGGCTGGCTGCCGCCGACCATGCTGCCCGCCGATGGCATCCGCCGCGCCCTGCGCGCCGTCGCGCGGGCCGACGACAAGGCCCTGACCGATTATGGTTCGCCGCTGGGGTACGAGCCCTTGCGCGGCGTTCTTCAGCGCATGCTGGCGGCGCGCGGCGTCGAGGTGGGCCTGGGCAATATCCTGCTGACCGACAG
>DATGXU010000449.1:0-3769 GCA_035298685.1 Magnetospirillum sp.
CCGCTTGGAAGGCGAGGTGCTGGGGCTGGCATCGGCCGCCAACAATCTGTCGCCGGCCACGCGCCGCGCCGCGCTCGAGGCGTTGGGCAACGCCGCCGCCTCGGAAGCGGAATTGGAACGACCCGGCCCCGAGGTGCTGCAGCATCTGCTGGACATGGCCAATGGCGCCGACGTGGTGTTGCTGCACCTTGTCCCCAAGCGGTTGCCGGGCGGCGACGCTTTGGTCGAGGCTCAGGCCCGGGTGCTGTTCGCCGACGGCAAGCGCGCCCCGCAGGCGTTTTCGGCGAAGGGGTTCAGCCAGGACAGACGCGCAGCGGTGATGCCGGTGGCGCTGACCACCGCGCTCATGGCCGTGGTCGCCGTTCTGGCCGTGCTGGTGATCCTGCGCCGGCATTCGGTGGCCGGGCAACCGGTCAGCCACGACCTTGCCGTGGCGGTGGTCGCCTTCGTCTTCGGCCGGGCGGCGCCGCTGGGGGCGTTCCAACTGGCCGGCACTGTGGTGCCGCTGCCCTCGGCCACCGCCGAACTGGCCGCCAACATCTGGTGGCCGGCCTGGGTGGGCGTGGTGTTGTTCGCCGTTCCCGTGGTTGTGTGGCGGGTGGCCGGGCCGCGCCTGGCGGCGCAGGCGCCGGTTCTGGCCGCCGCCGGCCGGCTGGGCTTTTTGGGGTTGGGCGTGGGGTTGGGCGCCGCCGCCCATGCGGCCATGCCGCTGATCCTTTACATGGACAGCGCCGCCGTGCTGCCGGTGCTGGGCACCGCCATCGCCGCCGGCGCCATCGGCTTCGGCATTGGCCGCAGCGTCGATCGCTTCGACACCCTGGACGTGCTGTGGGGCGTGCCGCCGCTGGTGCTGTCCATGGCGCTGGGCGTGGCGCTCTCGGCGACCTCGATCACCGGGGTGATGGTGGTGGCGGCGCTTTCCGTGGTGTCGGTGGTGCTGCCCTGGGCCTGGGGCCGTCGCACCCGTTCGGCCCACGGCGAGGCCCAGCCGGGCACGGCCGTGATATCCGCCCATGGCGACCGCTGGGAACTTCCCATTACCGCGTCGGTGCTGGAACAGGCCACCGCCTTCCGCCCCGGCGAGGTGCTGTGGCTGGGCGTCGAGGGCGAATCGGGGGCCGGAAAATCGGCGCTGGTGGCGCGGGTGATCGAAAGCTGGCGCGCCCGGTCGGCGGGGCTGACCCTGTTCCAGGGCAGTTGCCGGCCATTGCCGGGGTCCGAGACGGCGCCGCCGTTCGGCCCCATTCAGCAGGCTTTGGCCGGGCAGCTGGAAATGGCCCTCAGCCAGGGACGCAACGCGGTGATCGGTTCCGCCATCGAGGGTGCCGCCGCCATGCTGCTGGGACCCATGGCCGGGTTCCTGCGTGGCGAGGGCGGTGCCGCCAGCGAGGCCGACCTGTTCGTGTTCGTCGCCCGCAAGCTCAAGGAACTGGCCCTGCGGGGGCCGGTGGTTCTGGTCATCGACGACACGCAATGGCTGGATGCCTCGTCGCTGGCTTTGCTTGGCTATCTGCGCCGCCATCTGGGCGGCAAGGGCGGCCATGGCGTCGCCATCGTGCTGGCTGGCCGCCATATGGATGAGCAGGCGGACATCTGGGGGCAGATCGGCATTTCGCCCCTGCGGGTCGATGGTCTGGACGCCGCCCAGCAGCAGGATTTCCTGGCCGTCGCCCTGGGCCTGAGCGGGGCCGCCGCCCACTGGGTGATCCAATGGCTGGGCGAAGGGGCGCATACGCCCGGCAAGCTGCGGGATGCGGTCGAGCATCTGGTGAAGCATGGCGCGCTGGAACCGGCGGGAACCGGACTGGATCTCGCCCAGGGAAGCACGCCGTCGGTGCCGCCGCTGCCCGGCGCCGCCGAACGGGTTCGCGATGCCCTGGCCGCCATGCCCGATGCGCGCGCCGCCCTGGCGGCGGCCGCCTGCATCGGCTTGCGGTTCGAGTTGTCGCTGGTGGCCGAGGCGGTGGACCGGCCCCTGGGCGACACCATCGCCCTGATGGACGAGATCGAACGCCGCACCGGGTTGGTGCGCGACGACCAGGGCAGCGACGACATCTATATGTTTGCCTCTTTGCAGGTTCTCGAGGCGGTGCGGTCCGCCCTGGGCGCGGTGCTGTGCGGTCCGCTGGCCGCCGACGTGCCGCAGATCGTCCGCCATCTCAACGGCCGGCTGGCGGACGCGCTGGAGGCGCGGGGAGTCCGCACCGGCGAGGATCGTCTGCGCCTGGCCCTGCATCGCTTCGGCGCCGGCCGAACCCAGGCCGCCCAGGCGGTGGATGCCTGCCTGGACGCGGCCTTGGCGTTGGCACGCATGTTCCGCTATGGGGATGCGCGCCAGATGGTGGCGCGCGCCCGCGAATGCGCCCAGGCCGGCGGTGGATCGCCGGCGGTGGACCGGGTGGAATGGACGGTGGATGCCGCCGAATGCCACGTGCGCGGCGTCGCCGAGGACTCGGCACGGATCGCCCGGCGCGGCATCGCCTTGCTGGAAGCGGATGACGAGGCCATCCATCTGCTGCCGCAGGTGGCGCAGGCCTGTTACGACGGCGTGCGCGCCGACCGCGCCCTGTTGGCGGAAACCACCCGTCTGGCCACCCGCATGGCCGAGGGGCAGGGCGAGACGGCGGCCGAGGGCCTGCATCTGATGGCGCTGGCGGCGGCGCGCCAGCCCGGTTCCGATTACCGTCTGGTCACCCTGCGCCGGGCGCTGGCGGCGGCCGAGGCGGCGGGCGAGCCTGCCGCCAAGGCCCGCATCGCCAATTCGCTGGCCGAGGAACTGGCGGGTGGGGATCAGGCCGCCCAGGCGGAAGCGCGCGCCCTGTTCCAACTGAGCCTGGACCTCAAGAACGACGCCGACATCCGCGACCTGCCGGGTCTGGCGCGCACCCATGGCGGCATGGGGCGTCTGGCGTTCTTCGGCACGCCGCCCGACTATGCCCAGGCGCGCCATCATTTCGAGGAGGACTTGCGGCTGTCCGAGCAGATCGGCGATCTGCGCGGCATTTCCAAGATGGAATCGCTGCTGGGCGCCTGTGCCCGCGCCGAAGGCCGATTGGGCGAGGCCGAGGCCCATTATCGCCGCTCCATCGCCCAAGACGTCGATCAGTTGGACGTCTGTCTGTCGTTTGCCGGCTTGCTGGCCTGTCACACGGCGGCCGGTGATGGCGAGGCCTTTGACGAAACCGCCGCCGAGGCGCGCAGCCGCGATTTTTCGGGCGTGCCCGATTTCGCCCGCACCCAATTGTCGGTAGCCTTGGCCGCCGGAGCGGCGGCATGACGCCTGCGGTGCTGCAGTTCGAGTTTGTCGCGCCGGGGAATTCGGCCCCGGTGCCGCTTGCGCCCGATGCGCTGTGGGTGGACGTGGGCAATGGCGGCGACGACGCGGTGCTCGACCATCATCAGGGCGGCGCCGCGGACTCCGCCGCCGCCATGGTGCTTGGCCGCGCGCCCCTGTTGCTGCGGCGGTTCGGCGGGCTGCCGGCGGTGCGGGTGACCACCCATCGCCGCCCCGATCTGGATGCGGTCACCGCCTGCTGGCTGGTGTCGTGCCTGTTGCGCCGTGGGGCGCTGCCCTGCGGTGCCGCGCAGCTGGCGGCCGAGGTGTCGCGCCATGACCAGGGGCGGGAGGGGCATCATGGCGACGCCGCCTCGGATTTGGGGCTGGTGATGGCGGTGGCGCTTGAAGCGGCCGGCGACGATCTGGCGCGGCTGGATGCCGGGTTCGCCGTGCTCGACCGCGTGGCCGGGCAGATGGAAGCCGGGGTGGCCT
>DATGXU010000450.1:0-16911 GCA_035298685.1 Magnetospirillum sp.
TCGTAAACCGGTTGGCGAAGGGCCAAGGCCTCGCCGTTTTTGAACCGCTGCACGAACTTGTATGCAGTGGAGATGAAGATGGTGTGTGAAGCGAAGTGGTGCTCGACGATCTGGGGCGCCGCATCGACGAAGAATTTTTCCTCGTCACGGAAATGGATGGCTGCGTATTCCAGCAGGCCGAAAATGATTTCCCCCAGCTCGTCGGCGCCCAGCCGATCATCATCCAGCACGTTGATCATGGTGATCAACTTCTGGTGCTGACCGTCCAGCAACTCGTTCCCCACCGAAAGGTCGTCCGACCACTCGATTTTGGTCATGCCCCCCGAACCTCCGGCAGCATTGGCATTTAATATCACCAACATTATCCCACAACGGGCCACCTGACAACTGTAAGGAGGCCAAACTAAAGGCCAGGGTGTCTTGCGGGATTCGCAGAACGGATTCGCCACCATAGGCCGGCATCCATTCGGACGATTGGCGGCGCCCGCAGAAATGCGCACATGTGAGGGGAAAGCGGGGCGGAAGGGCCCTGGCTGCGTGCGAGTGGGGACCGCGATGGATCAGACGCTCGGCATGGTGGTGGCGACGGCGATCATCGGCGTGGCGGCATGGACATTGACGCTGTGGTGGCTGCGCGAGCCGCAGCGAAGCCCGACGCCGACGCTGCTGCCGGCGCGCCCCATGGACGGCGAACCCCACACCCTGACCGTCCTGGGTTCGAGCGGGCGCCCCAACCCGCTGCAATACGAACGGCTGCCCACCTATGCCGCCGCGCTGACCCGCCAGCGTGAGCTGGCCCGCCTGGGCAAGGCCTGCATCATCACCCACAGCGAAAGCGGCGAGGTGCGCATCGACCTGTCGGCGTGGCTGGGTCCCTATGGGCGGCTGTACCTGTAGCGGTCATTCGCTCTCGCCGTCGACGCGCGACAGCAGCCGCTGCAATTGCCGGTCGCCGATGCCCAAAGCGGCCAGATGCTCGACCGTGCTGGCCAGATAGTCGCGCGCCCAGCCGCTGCCCCCCCGGCCTTGGCGGATCAGCCGCACGGCCTCGTCGTCCCCGCCGGACCAATATTGCCGGTGGCTGCGGTCGCAGACGAAGGCGTAGGCGGGCACCCGGCGGCCATCGTCCAGGCGCACCGGCACGAAGCGGGCATGGTAGACCCCGGTCACCAGTTCGCGGGCATCCAGCATGGCCTTGACCTCGGGCCACTGCGCCGGGGCCACCCGCAACGCCCGCCCCAGGCACGAGCCGCCGCGATCCAGCCCCAGCACCAGCCCCGGCCGTTCGGGGGTTCCCCGATAGACGGTGGACAGAATGCACATGGCCCGGTGCCATCCGGCCAGCCGCGCCATGCGGGTTTCCGCCGGTTGGAAATCGGGACGCCAGATCAGCGAGCCATAGGCGAATACCCATGTCCCTTCGCCCGGTTGCGCGCGCTGGCCGCAAGGTTTAGACGAAAGGTCCGCTTCGTCGCGCAAGGATGCCGTCATGCCCATCCGCCGGATTGCCGCTCTGTTCGCCGCCAGTTTGGCCGTGGCCGCACTTGGCTATACCGTCTATTGGTTCCACGCGGCGACGGTGTTGCGCAAGGGGGTGGAAGACTGGGCCGAACAAAAGCGCGCCGAGGGCTGGCAGGTGACGTGGGACAGCCTGGATACCGGCGGCTATCCGCTGCATTTGAGCCTGACGCTCGCCGCCCCCGCCGTGGCGGCGCCCGACGGCGCCCGCTGGCGGGGCGAGCACCTGACCGCCCACGCCACCCCTTTCGACCCCAGCCGGCTGCGCGTCACCTCGCCCGGACGCCACGTCGTCGCCTGGAGCGGCGGCGAGGCGGTGGTTCAGGTGTCCTCGGCCCGGCTGGACGTGGATTTGGACCGCCAGGGCATGCTGGACGACGCAACCCTGCTTGCTTCCGGGATCAGCGTCGACGGACTGGCCGGCGCACCGTTGCGCGCCGCCGGGCTGGCCCTGACCATCGATCCGCTGCCGGTCGCCCATCCCGACCACACCACCGCCACCCTGCGCTTTTCCGCCACCGCCCACGACCTGACCCTGCCGGCCTTGCCCGGCCTGCCGCTGGATCGCGAAATCGGCGTGGCCGAGATCACCGGCCGCGTGCTGGGCGCGTTGCCCCACGAGGCGCCCGCCCAGGCCCTCAGCCAATGGAGCGCCGACGGCGGCACGGTGGAACTGGACCACGTCACCCTGGAATGGTCGCCCATGGCCATGGAGGCCCAGGGCACCGTGGCGCTGGACCCCAACGGCCAGCCCGTCGCCTCGCTGGCCGCCCGCATTCGCGGCTTCGCGCCGTTGATGGACCGACTGGCGGAAGGCGGAAGCATCCCCGCCGATACCGCCAATGCGGCCAAGCTGATGTTGATGCTGATGGCCAAGCCCGATGCCAAGGGGCGCCCCACGGTGCCGGTACCGGTCAGCGTGCAGGATGGCGCCCTGTATCTGGGCTCGGCGCGGGTGGCACGGGTTCCGGCCATAAATTGGCAATGACGCGTGGTCGGACCAATTTTATAATCCCCAATCTCCCACACCTGACGGAGCCCTTTCCATGATCGCGGGCAGCAACGCGCCGGTGCAGTCGTTCAATCCACCCACCCGCGTGCTGATGGGTCCCGGCCCGTCCGACGTGCCCGCCCGCGTGCTGTCGGCCATGGCGCGGCCCACCATCGGCCATCTGGACCCGGCCTTCATCGCGCTGATGGACCAGATCAAGGGGCTGCTGCAATCGGCCTTCCAAACCGGCAACGCCCTGACCATGCCCATTTCCGGCCCCGGATCGGCCGGCATGGAAGCGTGCTTCGTCAATCTGGTCGAACCCGGCGACACCGTCGTCGTCTGCGTCAACGGCGTTTTCGGCGGACGCATGAAGGAGAACGTGGAACGCTGCGGCGGCCGTGCCGTGGTCGTCGAGGATGTCTGGGGCACCCCGGTGGACCCGGCCAAGGTCGAAGCCGCGTTGCGCGCCAATCCGGGCGCCAAGGCGGTGGCCTTCGTCCACGCCGAAACCTCGACCGGCGTCGCCTCGGATGCGGCCACGCTGTGCCGACTGGCACGCGAGCATGGCGCCCTGTCCATCGTCGATACGGTGACCTCGCTGGGCGGAATTCCGGTGCGGGTGGATGAATGGGGCGCCGATGCGGTGTATTCCGGCACCCAAAAGTGCCTGTCGTGCACCCCCGGCCTGTCGCCGCTGACCTTCAGCGACCGCGCCGTCGAGACCGTGAAGAACCGCAAATCGAAGAACCAAAGCTGGTTCCTGGATTTCAATCTGCTGCTGGGCTATTGGGGCGGCGGGGCCAAACGCGCCTATCACCACACCGCGCCGATCAACGCGCTTTACGGCCTGCACGAATCGCTGGTCATGCTGCACGAGGAAGGGCTGGAGGCCGCCTGGGCCCGCCATGCCAAGATGCACGAGGCGTTGAAGGCGGGACTGGAGGCCATGGGGCTGTCGCTGCTGGTCGCCCCCACCCATCGCCTGCCGCAACTGAATGCGGTGCGCGTGCCCGACGGCGTGGACGAAGCCCTGGTTCGCGCCCGCCTGCTGGAACGGTTCGGGCTGGAAATCGGCGCCGGGCTGGGCAGCCTGGCCGGCAAGGTCTGGCGCATCGGATTGATGGGCGCCAGCGCCACCCCCACCCATGTCAGCCTGTGCCTGACCGGGCTGGAAGGCGTGCTGGCCGAACTGGGCGCGCCGATCAATGTCGGCGCCGCCCTGCCGGCGGCGGCCAAGGTGCTGTGGGGGTAGTTCCCCCACGGCCCATTTTACCATATCCCGGTGATCGAAACCGATCACCGGCGCCCCAGGCGGCGGGCGGGTTTCTCCGAAACCCTGGCCTCCCGCGGCATCAGCCGCGCGGCCCCTTGGGCCTAACCAAATCCCGACGAGTTCCTCTCATCGGGATTTGGTATTACTTCAGGAAGTCGACGATCGCCTTGTTCAGGCGCTCGGGCTGTTCAAGCTGGGGGAAGTGGTCGACGTCGTCCCACACCACCAGCTTGTTGGTGGGATAATTGGCGTCCAGCCACGGCTTGACGCCCTTGTCGGTCGAGGTCTTGGCGTACAGCCCCAGCACCGGCACGGTGAAGCGGGCCGGCGCCCAGACCTCGGCATCGCGGAAATGATCGAAGGTGCTGGTCACCATGTGCTGGTCGGCCTGGTTGACCTTGGCCAGCAAACGCTTGGCCTCGGCCGGCGGCACCTTTTCCATGAAGCCCTTGAAGAACTGCTCGAGCACCAGGCGGTAGTCGGGGCTGGCAAGGCCCTGCTTCATGTCGGTGAAGAACTTGTCCTGTTGGGCGCGCACCTGCGGATCGGCGGACGGGGCCAGGATGGCGCCGTCGACGAACACCGCCTTGTCCACCTTCAGCACGCCGCGGCGCACCACCGTGTGGATCACCGGCAGGCCCATGGAATGGCCGATCAGCGCCGCATGGCCGACGCCCGCATCCTTGGCCACCGCCTCGACCGCGCGGGCGTAAAGGGTCATGGTATAGGCCACGTCGCGCGGCCAGCCCGAATCGCCGTGGCCGGGCGAATCCATGGCGATGACGCGATGGGTCTTGGACAAGGCGGGGATCTGGTTGCGCCAGAACGACTGATCCAGCGTGAAGCCGTGGATCAGGATCACCGCCGGCGCGTCGGCCTTGCCCCAGCTCTTGTAGTGGATCAGGAAGTCGTCCAGCCCGGCAAAGCGGGACTCGCCGTCCTTGGCGTAGGCCGGGGCCGCCAGCAGCAGCAGGAACAGAAACAGCGGGCGCAACAGGCGTGCCATGACTCAGGCTCCGATCAGTTCGATGAAGACGCCGCAGGCCTCGGACGGCGGAATGCGCAGGGTTCCCTCGCTGTCGCGGCTGAAATCCACCTTGTTGGCCTTCAGCACCGCGGCGGCGCGGTCGGTATCGGCGACGCGGATGGCCAGCGCCACCAGGGCCGGCGGCGGCGGCAGCTCGTCCAGCTCGGCCTCGGGGTGAAGCTGGGTCAGTTCGTCGGGCCGGGTCAGATAAACCAGGCCGGCGCCGGTGTGCACGGTCACGGTGTCGTCGGTCAGCACCGCCGAGTGCGGGCCGAACAGCACGTCCCAGGCCGGGGTCAGGGCCGGCGGCTCGTCGACGATGGCGGTGACCGACGACAGCCCGACGGCGCCGTTGGGGTGCTCCAGCCAATGGGGATGGCGCTCGCGCTCGGCGGTGATGTGCTGGACGATGCGGGCCGGCACGCCGGGCGTCGCCGCCACCGGCAGCTGCATTTCCGAGAACATCAAGGTGGTGCCCTTGCCGTCGTCCAGCTTGCGCGACAGCGAGCGCGGGGTGGGCACGTCCAGCCCGGCGGCGCGCAGGCATTCGCCGGTGGCGGCGCCGTCGGACGAGCCGATGGAGATGCTGAACAAACCGTCGCGCTGGGCGGTGAAGGCGCGCACCCGCTCGGCTTCGGCGCCCTCGCCCTCGGCGGCCAGGATCTCGACGTAGTCACCGCCGAACATCAGGCAGAAATTGACCGTGCCCCATTCGGCGTGGTGCCCCGTGGGCGTCGGCGCGAACCCCAGCCGGGTGAACACCTCGGCGGCGGCGTCCAGGTCACGCACGGCAATGACGGCGTGATCCAGGCCGGTGATGTGATTGGCCATGCATCCCCTCCCTGAATGAGCATGAGCAGAGGGGACACCGGGTTGCGACGCGAGTCAACCGGAAGGTTTCGCCTCCCTCGCGGACACGACAGCGAGGGAGGGTTGCCCAGGAGCGCCCATTGAGGGCGCGGCCAAGCGGCCGGAGGGCCGCGCCCGGCGAGGGCGAAATCATAAAGGCTAAAGCGTGATGCACATTCGGGGCATCACGCTTTAGCGGTCCTGCTTGGCGTCGATGATGGCGCGGCGGATGGCGCGGGTCTTGGTGAACCGCTTTTCCAGCACCTCGCCCTCGCCCCAGCGGATGGCCCGCTGCAACGCGGTCAGGTCCTCGGTGAACCGCTGGATGACCTCGAGCACCGCATCCTTGTTGTTCAGGAAAATGTCGCGCCACATGATCGGGTCGCTGGCGGCGATGCGGGTGAAGTCGCGGAAGCCCGAGGCCGAGAACTTGATCACTTCCTGCTGCATGTGGCCTTCCAGGTCGTCGGCGGTGCCGACGATGGTATAGGCGATCAGGTGCGGCAGATGCGAGGTGACCGCCAGCACGCGGTCGTGGTGGTGCGGGTCCATCTCCTCGACGGTGGAGCCCACCCCTTCCCACAGCGCCCGCACCTTGGCGGTGGCCTTGGCGTCGGTGTGGGCCTGCGGGGTCAGGATGCACCAACGGCCCTCGAACAATTCGGCGAAGCCGGCGGCCGGACCCGAGAACTCGGTGCCGGCGATGGGATGGCCGGGAACGAAATGGACGCCGTCGGGCAGCGACGGCTCCAGATCGCGGATCACCGCCGTCTTGACCGACCCCACGTCGGTCAGGATGGCGCCGGGCTTGAGATGGGCGGCGATGGACAGGCCCACCGCCTCCATGGCGCCGACAGGGGTGCCCAGCACCACCAGATCGGCACCGGCGACCGCCTGGGCGGCGTCGGTGGTGGCGGCGTCGACCACGCCCAGCTCCAGCGCCACCCGGCAGGCTTCGGGGTCGCGGTCCAGCGTGACCAGCCGGGCGGCCAGTCCGTGCTTGCGCACCGCGCGCGCCAGGGACGAATTGATCAGGCCGATGCCGACGAAACAAACCGTATCGAAAATTTGCGTGCTCATGGGTTCACACCCCCGTGCGGACCGAGCCCCCCTCAAACCGTCATCGCCGGGCGTGGCCCGGCGATCCTTGGATGCGCCGGGGCACGCCCCGGCGTATAACGGTCGAAGGAAGCGTTCCGCTTCCTATTTCCACTGGGCGAGGAACTCCGCCACAGCCTTGACCACCAGCTGGTTTTCCTCGCCGGTGCCGATGGTGATGCGCAGCCAGTCACCCAGACCATAACCACCCATGGCGCGGACGATGATCCCGCGCGAACGCAGGAAAGCGTCGGCGGCGGCGGCATCCTTGCCGGCTTCCTGGGGGAACTGCACCAGCACGAAATTGCCGACGCTGTCGGTCAGCTTCAGGCCCAGCTTGCGCAGCTCGGCCGTCAGCCAGCCCAGCCAATAATCGTTGTGGGTCTTGCACAGCTCGGCGAAGCCGGTGTCGGCCAGCGCCGCCTCGCCGGCCACCAGGGCCGCCGAGCTGACGTTGAACGGTCCACGCACGCGATTGAGCACGTCGGCGATGTTGGCCGGGCAATAAGCCCAACCCAGGCGCATGCCGCCCAGCGCGTACATCTTCGAGAAGGTGCGGCACATCACGGTGTTCGAGCCGCCATCCACCAGCTCGATGCCGGGGGTGTAGTCGTTCTTGGACACGAACTCGGCATAGGCCGCGTCGATGACCAGCAGGATGTCGTCACGCAGGCCGGCGCGCAGGCGCTTGACCTCGTCCGCCGGCAGATAGGTGCCGGTGGGATTGTTGGGATTGGCCAGGAAGACGATCTTGGTCTTCGGCGTCACCGCCGCCAGCAGGTTGTCCACATTGGCGGTCAGGTCGGTTTCCGGCGCGGTCACCGGGGTGGCGCCGCAAGCCTTGGCGGCAATGGCGTACATCAGGAAGCCGTGCTTGGAATACAGCACCTCGTCGCCCGGCCCGGCATAGGCCTTGACCAGCAGACCCAGCAATTCGTCGGAACCGGCGCCGCAGACGATACGGTCGGCATCCACGCCCCAGCGGGCGGCCAACGCCTTGCGCAGGCTGGTGGCGCCGCCGTCGGGATATCGGTGCATCTCGCCCGCCATGGCCCCAAGCGCCGCCATGGCCTGCGGGCTGGGGCCCAGCGCGCCTTCGTTGGACGACAGCTTGAGCACCCGATCGACACCGGCCACTGCGGATTCACCGCCCACATAGGGCTTGATGTCCATGATGCCGGGGCGGGGCGAGGGAGCGGTCATGACGAAATTACTCCTTGGGAGTTGGTCTTCTGAATTTGCGTGAGCGCCGTTCAGGCCGGCAATTGCGAAGCGTAGCCGCCGATCACCCGCACATGGGTGACCGGGTCCTTGGCCTGCACCAACTCGGCCAGACGCGGATCGGCGCCAGCGACGAAGCCGGCCACTTCCACCAGATGGCGCCACACGCCCTCGGACCGATGGGTGGCGGTCATGGCGGCCAGTTCCAGATTGGCGGCGGTGAAGGCGGCGCGCAGGCGGTCGCGGCTGACGTCGGGGGCGGTTTCCACCGCGATCAGCATGCGATCGTCGCCGGTCGGCTCGGGCTCGCGGCAGGCGACGACGAAGGCCTGCAAGGGGTCGGTGCGACCGGCCGAGGGTTCCTGCGCCAGCACCGGCAGGCGCGCCACCACGCGCGGCAGATTGCCGGCATCCGAGGTCAGCGCCAGCCACCACGGCTCGGCATCGGCGGCGCCGGGAATGGGCACCAGGCCGACCGAGGCCTGGCCGTCGGCGACCATGCGCACCACGTGCCCCGGCGTCAGGTGGACGATCTGCGGCCATACCACGCCGAAATGATTGCGGGCCAGCTCGATGTAACCGGCGCCGCGCTCGGGCTGGTACACGGCGATGGTGAAGGGCTGTTGCAGCCCCACCAGCGCGCCCATGATCTCGCGCCAGATCCGCACCAGCGCGGTCTTGGGGAAGGCGCCCTGATGACGCGCGATCAGGCGCCGCAGCACCTGGGCCTCGCGCCCCGGACGAAGCGCGATGCCGCTCGGCGCCTTGGCGCTGGCGATCTGTTCGACCAGCCCGGCCCGCTGCATCAGCAGGTCGTGCAATTGGTCGTCGATGCGGTCGATTTGACTGCGAAGGCGATCGAGAGAGGCGCTGTCGGTGCTCATGGTGCGACTTTGGTATCTGGCAAAGGCGGCATAGGTGTAGTGCGTGCGGCCACCGAAATCAAAGGGAAAGCGGTCCGCCGCTTGTGTCATCCTGCCACCAAGGAACCTTGTCCTGCCTGTTTCAGGCCCCAATGGGCGCGGACAAGACCGTGGACTCCTTGCTGGACGCCAAGCACCTCAAGGCGGGCAGATGAGCGGCCTTTCGCCATTGCCGGCGGCGCGGACACCCGCGCCGCCGTTGGCGTTCATGGCGGCGGAATGAACACCAAAGGAAACTCAGATGCTTATGGCGAACGCATACCCGGCACGGCGTAGCAAAAGCCTACTTTCGGAAAATGCTGGCTGCCCGGATTTCGCTCTCCAGCCGGAGCAAAGAGTTGGCCGACGCCCGACGCCCGGCCAATCCGAAATCCTTCAGAATATCGCTGACAGGTATCAAGCCGCCATCGCCAGCGACCGAGCTACTCCAGACCACGGATGCCCCACTGTCCGTCGCAGTGCAGGCTATGGTCACGGAAAAATCGGTCGGCGGCCAGAACATGATATTGCGCGACGACGAGGTCGTGGTGATGGCCGGCGTGAAAACGTAAGTGATCCCGTCCATCTTCAGGCGCTCGCTATTATGGGGATCGTCAACCATGACCACGAGCGAGAACACGTTCGACAATGTCCGATAGAGCCCCGGTTCGAGATCGGCGTAGGGGGTATAATCCACGTTATCGCCACCACCGCCTGGGGTCTTCACGCGCAGTTCCCGCTTATCACGTGGAATGTGTAGCCCCACCTTCTTGTCCACTTTAGACGCGCCGTCTTGACGGGGCAGTTGACTGAGGTCTGGTGCAATCACAATTGGATGTGAACAGGCGCCGCAAACCAGAACCAGCCCGACCGCCAACAGGCGAGGGACACGGAAGAACCACGTCATCTTACTGTCCCCCTATTAACGAATAGCCTCAAGAAACGCCGGATCATGCAGCAACTGTTGAACTAACTTTTGCATTAATTTTCGATACTCGCCTACGGCCCTGGGGATGGCGACAGCTCCGGAAAAGGCAGATTCCCACGTAATTTTTGCTTCGTGGATGCGCTCATACACGGGCTTTCCCCCGCGCCTCACCGTAAATACGGCCGCCAGGGCGCCTTCCCCGACAGAGATACCTGACGCGTCGAACTCGTTCTTGGTCAAAGTTCCCGAGATTTCCGCATCCGAATCGATGGTCAGCCGCCCGGCCTCCTCTAATTCTTGGCGAAGAGCCTCCTTGAGGTACGCAGCATAACTGCCGTAGGGCGATACCATTGATGCGGCACGTAAATGAATGCCCGCAGATTCGTCCTTCATCTGTGAAGTGACCGCCCCCAACCGAACCTTGGAACTGCCGGCCTCACGCAGAGCCTGAACGTTTTCCGGAGAGAAGGAATACTCGTTCGCCTTGATCGAGCAGGCCGAAATCATCAGGGTACACAACACCACGATCAAACGCGCAACCATCGCTTCCCCACTGGTGATTGTTTCATTAAGTGTAGAACACGCGACACGCGCAAACAACGCCAAACCCCATATGATTTCAAGCCACCTTTCCCCTTCCGATGGGACCGCCCGAGGCTCCATGGTTAGGCATGGGGAAACGGCGTCAACGGAACCTCTGATCTGCCACCAGCCTCTCACGCTCAAAGAAAACGTTGACAGGCTGGGCCGGCCCCCATAGCTAATCGAGTTCTTTTGTCGAGGGATGAGCCACCTTCCGCCATGACCGACGCCCTGTCTTCCGGGCCGAGCCACCCGCGCAATCCGCTCGGCCTGACCGCCGAGTTGGGCCGGGACGAGCCGATTCGCCTTGATTGCGGCGTCGAGCTGAACTCGGTCACCGTGGCCTATCAGACCTATGGCAGGCTGAACGCCGACCGTTCCAACGCCATCCTGATCTGTCACGCGCTGACCGGCGACCATTACGTGGCCGATCCGCACCCCATCACCGGCAAGCCGGGATGGTGGAACGATCTGGTGGGGCCGGGGCGGCTGTTCGATACCGACCGCTATTTCCTGATCTGCTCGAACGTGCTGGGCGGCTGCATGGGCACCACCGGCCCCAAGGAGGTCAACCCGGCCACCGGCAAGCCGTGGGGCCAGGATTTCCCGGTCATCACCATCGGCGACATGGTGCAGGTGCAGGCCCGGCTGGTGGACCATCTGGGCATCGGGCAGCTGTTCTGCGTGGTCGGCGGCTCCATGGGCGGCATGCAGGTGCTGGAATGGTGCGCCTCGCGCCCCGAGCGGGTGTTCTCGGCCATTCCCATCGCCACCGCCGCCCGCCATTCCGCCCAGAACATCGCCTTCAACGAGGTCGGACGTCAGGCCATCATCGCCGATCCCGACTGGCGCGACGGCAAATACCTTGATTTCGACACGGTACCCCGGCGCGGTCTGGCGGTGGCGCGCATGGCCGCGCACATCACCTATCTGTCCGAGCCGGCGCTGCACCGCAAGTTCGGCCGCAACCTGCAGGGCGACCGCGACGCCTTCGCCTATGGTTTCGGCGCCGAATTCCAGGTGGAAAGCTATCTGCGCCACCAGGGCAGCACCTTCGTCGACCGCTTCGACGCCAATTCCTATCTCTACATCACCCGCGCCATGGATTATTTCGATCTGGCGGCCGAGCATGGCGGCCAGCTGGCCAACGCCTTCCGCGGCACCAAGACGCGGTTCTGCGTGGTGTCGTTCTCGTCGGACTGGCTGTTCCCCACGGTGGAAAGCCGCGCGGTGGTGCATGCGCTGAACGCGGTGGCGGCCAATGTCAGCTTCGTGGAAATCCAGTCGGACAAGGGCCACGACGCCTTTTTGCTGGACGAGCCCGAGTTCCACGCCACCCTGACCGGCTTCCTTGAAGCTGCCGCCTCGCATCGCGGCCTGCCCGGCTCGGCGGCCAATTCCTCTCGCGGCGCGAAGGGCTGAAACCATGATCATGTCCAACGGCAGCTTGCGCGTCGATTTGCGGCTGATCGCCGACATGGTGGAAAGCGGCTCGCGCGTGCTGGACGTCGGTTGCGGCGACGGCACCCTGTTGGCCTGGCTGGGCCGTCACAAGGACGTGGACGGGCGCGGCATCGAGCTGTCCATGGCCGGCGTGTCGGCGGCGGTGGCCCAAGGGCTGTCGGTGATCCAGGGCGACGCCGACACCGACCTCAAGGATTATCCCTCGGGCGCCTTCGACACCGTGATCCTGAGCCAGACGCTGCAGGCCACCTACGAACCCAAGACCGTGCTGAACCACATGCTGCGCATCGGCCGGCGCGCCATCGTGTCGTTTCCCAATTTCGGCCACTGGCGGGTGCGCTTGGCCCTGGCCGTGCACGGGCGCATGCCGGTCACCGACACCCTGGCCTATGAGTGGTACGACACCCCCAACATCCACTTCTGCACCATCCGCGACTTCCTGGTGCTGTGCGGGCAGTTGGGCATCACCGTGGAGCGCGGCATCGCGCTGGACCGCGACGGCCGGGTGTTGCCGTTCGACGGCCATGGCCGGCTGGCCAACCTGATGGCGTCTCAGGGGTTGTTCGTCCTTAGCCGCGCGTCGTAATCGGCCACGCGCGAAAAGCCCGGCGCCACCGGCACATAGCCGCGCCGCCGGGTCTTGGCGTCGCGCAGGCCGGTGGCGGCATAGATCTGCTTGGTCGCCTCGACGATGTTGACCCCGGCAAAACCTTCGAACCACCGCTGCCCAATATCCTCGAAGGCAGGCGCCGAGCGCAGCGCCATCCGTGAGGTGGTGGGCGGCAGGAACAGCGCGCCGCAGGTGGACACCGGGGTGAACATGTTGTCGCGCAGCATGCGGGCCAGCTGGCCGGTGGTGTAAGGGCGGCCCTGGCCGAAGGGCGTGCGTTCCAGCCGCGCCCAGATGCCGCGCCGGTTGGGCGCCACGATGGTCAGGCGGCCACCGTCGGCCAGCACCCGCCACAATTCCCGCATCATGCCGCGCACCTGTTCGGTGGCTTCCAGCGCATGCACCAGCACGATGCGATCCATCGAGCGATCGGGTAGCGGCAGATCGGTTTCATCGGCCAGCAGCGTCTTGCCCGGCCCCTCGGGCGGCCACGGCAGCACGCCCTGGCTGGCGGGCATCACCGCCACCACCCGCTCGGCCTCGGCCAGGAAGGGGCGCAGATAGGGCGTGGCGAACCCCACCCCCAGCACCCGCATGCCGGTGACGTCGGGCCACAGGGCGCGCAACTGGCGGCGGATCATGCGCTTCGCCATCTGCCCCAGGCTGGTGGCGTAGAAATCCCGCAGATCGACCACATCGGTCCACATGGCCGGATAGCTTGGCAGATTGGTCACGTCTCGCCTCGGTCGCCCCGTGGAACGCTGATATTAACTCATTCCCCCACGTTCAGCAGCAGGCCGCGTTGCCGGGCCACGTGGTGGGTGCGCAGGAACAGTGCCGTCGCCGCCAGCACATAGGCCAGATTCAACAGCGACGCCGAAGCCATCAGGTCCCAGCGGAAAACATGGTCCACCATCATGGCCCGCATGCCTTCGAACACGTGCGCCGGCGGCAACGCCCACGCCACCGGCTGCAGCCATGCCGGCAGGGTGGCGATGGGATAATAGATGCCGGCCAGCGGCGCCACCGCGAACACCATCACCCAGGCCAGGCTTTCGGCACCCAGCCCGAAGCGCAGCACCAAGGCCGACACCCCCAGCCCGATGGCCCAGCCGGTGACCATCAGGTTGACCCAGAACCCCAGCAGCGGCAGCCCAAGGTCGAACAGCGAGAAATGATAGAGCGGGATCGCCAGCAAGGCCGCCGGCACCACCCCGATCACCGTGCGCAGCAGGCTCATGGTCAGCATGGCCGCCACCAGTTCGTGCGGCCGCAACGGGCTGACCGACAGGTGCCCCAGGTTGCGCGACCACATTTCTTCCATGAACGACAGCGACACCCCCAGATTGCCGCGAAACATCACGTCCCACAGCAGCACGGCGCCGATCAGCACGCCCGCCGCCTGGGCCACCCAATCGGAATGGCGGGAAAAGAACTGGCTGGTGAACCCCCACACCACCATGTTGACCGCCGGCCAATAGGCCATCTCGAGCACCCGCGGCCACGACCCCCGCAGGATGTAGAGATGCCGCAGCACCATGGCGTAGACGCGTCGGAAGTTCATGTTTTTGGTCCCTCAGGCGCCGGGCGCTCGCCTCCGCTCGCTGGGCTCACGCTCGCATAAGCTCGCGGGCGCTCAACGCGCCAGTCCCTCGCTGCGCTCGCTCCGGAATTAAATTGGCCCCTCAGGCGGCGGGCGCTCGCTCCGGTCATTGCGCCGCCTCCGTCTCCAGGCGGGCGCCCTCGCGGGCGATGTGCAGGAACACCTCTTCCATGGTCGCCCGTCCGTAGCGTTCGATCAGCGCCGCCGGCGCCCCCTGGTCCACCACGCGGCCGGCTTTCAGCATCAGCACGTCGTCGCACATGCGCTCGACCTCGCTCATGTTGTGCGAGGCCAACACGATGGTGGCGCCGGTGGCGCGCTGATAGGCCTGGAAATAGCCGCGCACCCAGTCGGCGGTATCAGGGTCCAGCGACGCCGTCGGCTCGTCCAGCAGCAGCAATTCGGGACGGTTGAGCATGGCCTTGGCCAGCGCCACCCGCGTCTTTTGCCCGGCCGACAGCTTGCCCGAGGCGCGGTCGATGAAGGCGCCCAACTCCAATTCGTCGGCCAGGCTGGCGATGCGCGCCTTGAGGTCGGCCACCCCGTACAGATGCCCATAGACCGTCAGGTTCTCGCGCACGCTCAGCCGGTGCGGCAGGTCCACGTAAGGGCTGGAGAAGTTCAGACGCGGCAGCACGCGATAGCGATGGCGCACCATGTCCTCGCCCAGCACCCGCACGCTGCCCGAACTGGGCAGCAACAGCCCCAGCAGCATGGAGATGGTGGTGGTCTTGCCGGCGCCGTTGCCGCCCAGCAGCGCCACCGTCGAACCGCGCGTCACGGTGAACGAAATGCCGTCCACGGCGGCGACGCCGCCGAAGTGCTTGCTAAGGTTCTCAACCTGAAGGGCGAACGCATGCATCGCCTGGATATAGGCGGACAACGGCGCCGGTGCAAACGGCGATCGGCATAACCGGCATGGCGAGGGTCGGCCGCCGGCGCCCTTGATCCGGCTCAAGGCAGCATACCAGAGTGAAATGCTTGGTTAAGGGCCCCATCCCCCAACGGAGCATCTTTCCATGACCGAAGCCCTGCTGGACGTCCGCACCATCGCCCCACGCGACCGCCACCCGCAAATCTTCGCCACCTTCGACGCCCTGGCCCCCGGCGGCGCCTTTGTGCTGGCCAACGACCACGACCCGCTGCCGCTGTACTATCAGTTCGCCGCCGAACGGTCGGGCAAGTTCGAATGGACCTATCTGGAACAGGGACCGGACTTGTGGCGCGTGCGCATCAGCCGGGCGCGCGAAAGCGCCTCGTGCTGCGGCACCTGCGGCTGAAACCGGCCAATCGGCCGCGCCCGCGATCAACACATCAAGGGCGTGGCCGCACCCGGCCGATGCCGCGCCGGCGCATGTCGCCGGCCAGGCTCTGTTCGATGTGGCGGCCCTGGAACAGGGTGATGCCCACCGAATGGCCATACTCGACGGCCGAGGGCGTATCGCAGCGGGCAAGGATGATGCGGGTGACGCCGATGCGGCGCAGCGCGTCGGTCTTCTTGTCCTTTTCCTCGGTCAGCGACGGGTCCCAGATCAGCTTGATCAGGTCGGCGCCCAGGCGTTCGCGATCGACGAAGGGCAGCATGGAATAACTCAGGCCGTCGACGCAGATGCGATAGCCGCGATCATGGGCGAAATCGCGGGCGAACAGATAGGCGCCCAGATCGGCGAAGATGTCCACCTTTTGCAGTTCCAGCACGATGGTGCCGCGCATGCCGGCCTTGACGTTGTCGTCGAACACCATGAATTCCGGCGACAGGATGGTCGAGACGTTGAGGTTGATGCTGATGTCGCCTTCCAGCGTGCGGTCGTCGTGCTTGTTCAGCAACGACAGCACGCGGCGGTCCAGCGTCTCGGTCAGCTGCTGGAACAGCCACGGACTGGAATTGACGTTGATGCTGGGCATCAGCGTCTGGCGCAGATCGGCGATCGAGATGAACAGTTCGTGGAACACCGGCTGCGGCGGCGCTTGCCCCACCACGGCGCACACCGCCTGACGGCGCATGAGGTTGGCCAGATCGGCCTGTCCCAGCGCCGCCTCGACGCGGGCCAGCAATTCGGCGGTGAACGGCGAACCGGTGGGCTTTTGCTGGGCGCGGTTTTGGATGGCGGAACGTTCCTGCTCGGCGCGGCGGCGATCCTGTTCCTCTTTCAGCATCTTCTGCGCCAGGGCGACCAGGATGTCGTATTCCCGTTCCAGGTCGTACCAGGTGCAAAAGGTACCCTTGCGCCCCTGAGCATCGTCGACGATCAGCGGATCGTCCGAGAACAGGAAGCGCAGCTTGACGATGGCCGATTCCACCTCGTCCTGGGCCTGCGCCTTGTAGACCACCATCAGGTCGCTGTTGGCCAGGGTGAAGACCTGGGCCTGCAGCATCTTCACCAGCCCTTCGAAGGTGCTGGTGGCGATGCGCATGTGGTGCTCGCGGCGGTTCTGGCTCAGCAGGTCGGACAGATGGATGTGCACCGCCCGCCGTTCGGACCGGTGACGTTCCAACCGCTGCAGATAGTCGATCAGCAGGTTTTCCTGGGCATTGGCCCGCGCGGCGGCGGGGGGCGGGGAACCGATCATGCGTCCGCTCCTACCGCAGGGCCTTCAGGGGGGGGAAGGCATCAAGCCAGTCGTTGTTGCCGCACTCGACGCGCGGCCGCCCCGAGATGACGCCGTGGCGCTGGGTGCATTGGGCCAGGGTGCAGGCCGCCGCCTTGTTGCATTGCGCCATGGTCACCGCCGCCACCATCGAGTCCAGATAGCGGCCCTGGAAATGGCGGATGCCCTGGTTCAGGCCCCACGCGATGGCGCTTTCGCTGTCGCAGCGGGCCAGGATGATGTGGTCGTATCC